>JAZSES010000121.1:0-6356 GCA_045531805.1 Candidatus Limenecus sp.
TTCAACTTTTTCTTTTCTTTCAGTTAGAACTCTTTTTTGTGCTTCGAGTTCTCTTTTGTCAGCTTCATATTGAGCTTTTTCTTCATTAAGTTTTGAAAGTTGTGCTTCGTAATCTGCGATTTGAGCTTCTTTCAATGCAGCTTCTTGCTCAGCTTTTAGTGCTTTTTCTTCTTCAGTTTCAAAAAGTCCAGTTTCATTGGTTGTATTGTTTGTTGTAGTTGTTGTGTTAGTTGTTGAAGAAGTTGTATTTACACCATTGATTTTGAAATTCATATTGTTTACCTATAGTCTTACACATTATAATAAAAACTTTTTCTTATATACAATTTCAATACTTTGTATATTTGTTACATTTGTTTACAAATAACTTTGGAATTGAATTTCATTGGTTTTACTGTTTACGATAACAGTAATTGCCAATTCAGGATTAAAACAAAGAGAGGTGACTGATTCAGTCCCCCTCTTTTTATCTTCCAAGTATATAATACCCAGTTTTTTATTTATTTAACGCATCTTGTAATAATTTGTTAATAATTTGTGGATTAGCTCTACCTTTAGTCTCTTTCATTACTTGTCCAACAAAGAAACCAAAGAGGTTTGTTTTTCCAGCTTTGTATTGTTCTACTTGTGCTTGGTTGTTAGAAACAATTTTATCAACGATTTCTTTAATTGCACCTTCATCAGATATTACACTAAGACCTTCTTTTTCAATAATTTCTTTAGGGTCTGTACCTTGTTCAAGCATTTGAGGAAGAATTTTTTTTGCAATATTGTTAGAGATTGTTCCTTTTGTGATTAACTCTACTAGATCAGCAAGTGCTTTGGGTGAAAGTTTTGTTTGGTTAATGTTGATATTATTCTCTTTTAAGAATGCAGTTATATCACCAACAAGCAAGTTGTTTGCTGTTCTATAATCAGCACCAAGTTTTAATACTTCATCGTAGAAAAGAGCTGTTTCCATTTGGTCAACCATAACGTTTGCATCATAGGCGCTTAGTCCTAGTGATTGGTAACGTTGACGTTTCTGTTCTGGAAGTTCAGGCATTTGTTTTCTAACTTCTTCTACCCATTCACGAGAAATTTCAACTGGCATTAAGTCTGGTTCCGGGAAGTAACGATAATCATTTGCGTCTTCTTTGCTTCTCATTGTTTTTGTAACTTTTTGGTTATCGTCCCAAAGTCTTGTTTCTTGGTCAACTTCGCCCCCTTCTTCTACGATATCGATTTGTCTATCAATTTCGTATTCAATAGCTCTTTGTAGTGCAGAAAAACTGTTGATGTTTTTGATTTCGGCTCTTGTTCCAAATTTGTCTGAACCTTTTGGCATTACCGAAATGTTTGCATCGCATCTCATAGACCCTTCTTCAAGGTTTCCATCGCAAACACCGATGTATCGAACGATATTTCTTAGTTCTTCCATATAAGCTCTAGCTTCTTCACTTGAGCGCATGTCTGGTTCAGAAACTATTTCTAATAGTGGTGTGCCTGCACGGTTGAGGTCGACAAGCGAGTACAATGAACCAGCAAGTCCATCTGCTCCAGCGTGAACTAATTTTCCTGCGTCTTCTTCCAAGTGCGCACGAGTAATTCCAATTCTTTTACCATTGATGTCAATGTGTCCATTGATACAAATTGGTTCGTCAAATTGTGAAATTTGATATCCTTTTGGCAAGTCAGGATAGAAGTATTGTTTTCTATCGAACTTACATCTTGCTGGAATTTCACAGTTTAGAGCTAAACCAAGCAAAATACCCATGTTTACACATTCTTTATTAAGTACAGGCAAAACTCCTGGCATACCTAGAGTGATTGTACTAGTGTGGCTGTTTGGTTCTGCACCGAATTCTGTTGAGTCTGGTGCAAATATTTTTGATTTTGTTTTAAGTTGAGCGTGGACTTCTAGTCCGATAACAACTTCATATTTATCTCTAACTGCCTGTGATACCATATTTTCTTCCCTTAATTATTTACTGCTATTAGTAAATTTTAGTATAGACAACACTACAAATCAATCTTGTATCAAAGCGTAAAAGTTTTGCTATTCGTCGAAAAATGTGAGATAATACGACGATGAGTTTTATTAGATTTAAATGGGGGTTAATTAACAATGAAAGATAAAACCTTTTTGATGATTCCTGGTCCTACACCTGTACCAGAGAGTGTACTTTTTGCTATGGCTAAACATCCAATTGGACATAGAAGTACAGAATTTTCTGCAATTTTAGAAGAAACTTATGCGGATTTAAAATGGTTATTCCAGACTGAAAATGATGTATTCATTTATACTTCAAGCGGTACTGGAGCTATGGAAGGTGCATTATCAAACCTTGTGAATGAAGGAGACAAAGTTCTTTCATTGGTTATTGGTAATTTTGGTAACAGATGGGCAAAGATTGCTACTTCTTTGGGTGCAGATGTTGAAAAGATTGAAGTTCCAGCAGGGAATGCTATTGATCCAAAAGTTTTGAAAGAAAGACTTGATGCAGACGTTAACAAAGAAATTAAAATTGTTACTCTTACACATAATGAAACAGCTACTGGGGTTACAAATCCTTTGAAAGACCTAGTTGCGATTATCAAAGAACACGGTGCAGTTTCTGTTGTTGATGGTGTAACTTCACTTGCTGCAATTGAGTGTAAGATGGACGAATGGGGTATTGATGTCCTTATTTCTGGCTCACAAAAAGGCTTTATGATTCCACCAGGGTTAGCATTTTTGGCTGCAAGTGAAAAAGCATTCAAAATGCATGAACAGTGCAAACATCCGTCATTCTACTTTGATTGGACTGCTTATCGCAAGTCTGTAAGAGCTAATTCTACGCCTTATACTCCTGCAGTAAACTTGATAGTTGCATTGAATGAAGCTTTGAAAATGATGAAAAAAGATGGTTTGGAAAATATTATTGCACGCCATGCTAAACATTCAAAAGCTCTTAGGGCTGCGATTAGAGCTATCGGTTTGAAACCAATGGTTGAAGATGACAAAATTGCATCAAATGCCATAACTTCTTTGTATCCACCAGAGGGAATTTCTGTTCCTGATATTAGAAGTACTATGAAAAAAGATTTCGATATCGTTGTTGCAAATGGACAAAATGAGTTGAAAGACAAAATCTTTAGAATGGGTACATTAGGTTTTGTTTGTGATAGAGATGTAATTGCTGCTGTTGGTGCTTTGGAGGCTAGTCTTTACAAGCTTGGTTATAAGTTTGAATTGGGCTCTGGAGTAAAAGCTGCTATTCAAGTACTTGTACAGAAATAAGATGCTATGAATATTTTTAATTAAATAAGCCCCAAATCGGGGCTTATTTTTATTTATTTTTGATTAAACACAGGGCGGAAACAGTGGGTCTTTCCAAATTTTGTTAAAGAAGGTTATTGCTTCTTTTTCTTTATCGTAGTCACCACTAAAATATCTGAAACGAGTGTTAGATGTATCTAAGCTTGTATATTTACCATCAACTATTTCTGTGTTAAAACCAGCTATGTTTAATATAAGAGCAGTAATTTGGGGATATTTATCATCTGAGCTTTCGCTAGGGAATTTTACTTGAATTTTTTTGTTATTAATTTCACCTTTTAGTGAATTTTTTGAAAACAATGGTTGCTTCAATTTTATTTTTATTTGATTGTCGCCGATACTACCTGTAAATTCTGGTTCTTTTGTCGATTTAAAATAAGCAACAAGTTTAACTTCTTCGTTATCAAATTTGCCTAAAACAGTAACAACTTTAGGATATTCTTCAAATTTAGAAAGTTTTAAATCAGCACCATAATTGTGAATTTTCCCTTTTAATAAGACTGTATCACTGTCTACTTGTGACATCTCCAAATGGTCATTGTTTAAATCTTCGGAAGGTGTAAATACGTCGTGGTTTGCAGTCATATCACCAAATTTTACATTATGTCTTGTTTGCAAATTAGAAATTGCTTTAGGTGCTAATGATGGTATAACATTTGGTTTAAAATTTTGTGATGCAGTTTTTAAAATCATTTTCAAGCTCCTATTCTCTCTTTATCTGATTATTTATTGTTATTTTTTTCGATAATTTTTTCTAATTGTTTTATAATTTTTTCCTGATATTTTTCGAAATTTTCCTTTGATTTTGCTTCAAATCTTAGGGTAAAAACTGGTTCAGTATTGCTTTGTCTAATCAATGCAAAGCCATCTTCAAAGATTATTCGCATACCGTCTATTGTAATAATATCTTTTATTTTTGTATCTAAAAAGTCTTTGTTGCTTTTTATTTCATTTTTAATATCTTCAAAAACTTTTTTCTTGAGTTCGTTTGGGCAACTTAACCGAAATTCTTTAGATGAATGAATACCATCAAAGTCTTTTAGCATATTTTTTATCTGGAAGTTTGTATCATTTTTTTTATTTTTAGCCAGAATTTCAATCATTCTACATCCTGCATATACTGCATCATCAAATCCATAATATCTGTCTTTGAAGAAAGTGTGTCCAGACATTTCACCAGCAAATAAAGCATTGGTTTCTTTCATTTTAGATTTTATGTAACTATGGCCAGTTTTTGTCATGATAGCATTGCCACCAAGCTCATTAATTTTGTCATACAAAACTTGTGAACATTTTACCTCGGAAACAATTGGTGGTTTTTTACCTTGTTTTATAAATGGTTCACAAATGTCTTTTGCATAAATCATAAGTAGTTTGTCACCAGCTATGATTTGTCCTTTGGAATCTACAATTCCAATCCTGTCAGAGTCACCATCAAAAGCGATACCAATATCAGCTTTGTTTTCTACAACAGCTTTTTTTAGTGAGTTAAGAGTTTTTTCATCACTTGGATTTGGATGGTGGTTTGGGAAAGTGCCGTCTGGCTCTGTAAAGAGTTCAACAACTTCGCAACCCAAATCTCTATACAATTTTGGTGCAACAACGCCAGCGGTTGCGTTTCCGCAATCTGTAACTACTTTTATTCCTTTGCCGATTGATGCAAATTGATTCAATAGTTCTTTGTGGTATTGTTCAATGACATTGTATTTTTTTACTATACCTTTTTGAGTATTTGATTTTTGTTGTTCCAGTTGTTTTTTTGTATGTTTTTTTACTTCTTTAATTTGTTCAGCAGTCAATGTACTTTTGTTGTATGTCATTTTTAACCCGTTATATTCACTAGGATTGTGACTTGCAGTTACAATTAATGCACCATCAACTTTACCTTTAGGAATTATATTTTGGGGTATTTGCGCAAATTCAGAATAGTATCCGAGTGGCGTTGGAGTCATTCCCAAATCAAGAACATTTGCTCCTGTTGAAGTTACTCCTTTTATTAGAGCATTTGTTAAAGAAGGAGAGTGTGTTCTTGCATCTTTGCAAACGCTCACCCATATATCTTTTGCTTCAATTTTCTTTTCTGAAGTTTTATTTATCTCAGCTAAGAGGTAATTTATATAACCTTTACCCGTATGGAAAAATAGTTCTTCTGTTACATCTTTTCCATAAATTCCTCTTATATCATTCTTGCCAAAAGCTCTTTGTATAGATAATTCTAAATGAGAGTCATTTGTTGCACGTTCAAATTTATCCTCTTGCACAACATTACTGCCAAAATTAATATTAGAATGTATTTTATTTTGACTTATAGATTGTAATCTCAGTTTTATACCAATTGGCAATGTTTTCAATATCATGTTTACTTCCTTGTTGGAAGTAAAAGCTTAACAAATTTTTTTTTGCTATGCATTAGAAAGAATTTTTACAAACAAGTTAAAATATTTTCTTTTTTTACATCGTTTGTAATTTTTACAGTATATTCGTTATTTGGTAGAACAAAGTGAATTTTGCCATCTTGAGCTTTTTTATCTAAAAACATTTTTTCAAAAATATCTTGTGGGTTTAGATTATGGTCTTTTGGTGTAATTTCATAAAGATTAATAAATTCTAGTGCTTGTTCTTTATATTTTTCATCTATAAGATTTTCCATAAATGCCAAATTGAATGCCATCTTTAAGCCTATTGAAACTGCTTCACCATGAGTATAAGTCGTGTAATTTGTCAAATTTTCTATTGCGTGTGCAAACGTATGCCCAAGATTCAAAATTGCTCTCAAACCTTTTTCTGTTTCATCTTGATTAACAACTGCTGCTTTCATTTCACAACATGTTTTTACCAGTTGAGAAATAATTTCAGTTTCTAAGCTATAAATCTGCGTTTTGTTCTCTTTAAGAAAAGAGAACAAGTTAAACTCAGTTTTTGCATTGCAAGATTTTTCAATAAATGCATATTTTAAAACTTCAGCCAAACCTGTTTTAAATTGTCTCTCATCAAGTGTATTAAGAGTATTTGTATCAGCTATAACAACTTTAGGTTGATAAAAACAACCAATCAT
>JAZSES010000351.1:0-9612 GCA_045531805.1 Candidatus Limenecus sp.
AGATTATGAAAAAGATTTTAAATTAGCTGGAAAAATTTTTTACAATCCAGAAACAATAAATTATTATGATTTTTCGTTAATTAGAAAAAAGGCTATTGAGGCAAAAAAAGATTATTTGAAAGAAATGAAAGCGATAAAAAATGATGCTGAAATTTCGCATTTTCAAAAGAATTTTCAACGAACAGATAATGTAGTAAGCAAGGCTTTTGATGTTTTACAAAATAATGAAAATATTACAGAAGCAGACTTGGCAAATGTTGTGGAAAAAGAATTTTTGGCACAAGGTGCTAACCAATTGAGTTTTAAAACAATATTGGCTGCTGGTGCAAATTCTTCTATAATTCACTATTCTCAACCATCAAAAAATGTAAAAATTAAAGATGGTGATTTTGTTTTGCTTGATTGTGGTGGGCATTTCGAAGGTGGTTATTCGACTGATATTACAAGGACTTTTGTGAAAGGTTGTCCAACAAATGAGCAAAAAACAGTTTATACTACTGTTTTGAAAATGTTTTTGAATGTTTATAATTACAAAGTTACAAACAAAACAACAGGATTTACTCTAGATAAAGTTGCAAGAAAAATTCACAAGAAATCTGGTTTAAAAGATTTTAATTTTAATCATGGATTGGGCCATGGTGTTGGGATAAATGTTCACGAAAATCCTCCATCAATTTCTTGTTGTTTGTTGGGTAGACGCGTTTTAAAAGAAAATATGGTTTTTACCATCGAACCTGGGTTGTACAAGACTGGTTTTGGTGGTGTAAGATTGGAAAATACCGTTTATTTGACAAAAGAGAATGGAACACTCAAAATAAAATCATTCTCAAAAGTTCCTTTTCAAGAAAGTGCAATCGATTATGCTTTGTTGAATGAACAAGAAAAACAGTGGTTAAGTGAGTGGCAAAGTTTCAGATAATAGGTAGACTAAAATGCAAGAAATTACAAGTGTTTCAAACAATCTTATAAAAGAAACAACAAAATTACATCAAAAAAAATTCCGTAAACAAAGTGGATTGTTTTTACTTGAGGGTTACAAGCCTATTTATGAAGCAGTTTTGTCTAATGTTCAGATAGAAAAACTTTTTGTAACTCAACATAATTTGGATAAATTTTTAAAATTAGTTGAAGATAAAAATAAAATTGTTTTGGTCAATGATGCAATAATTGAAAAGATTTCTACAACAGAAACTGCACCTGAAGCGGTTGCAGTGGCAAAACAGTTGGAACATAAGCTTTCAGATTTGAGTTTGGCAAAAAAAATTGCTCTTCTTGAGAATATAAAAGATGCAGGTAATTTGGGTACAATAATTCGTTCGGCAGTGGCTTTTGGTATTGATGGTGTTGTTCTTTGTGGTGATACTATTGATATTTTTAATCCAAAAGTTGTTCGCTCTGCCGTCGGGGCGTTGTATAAAGTGCCAGTTGTTAAAGCTGAACTTTGTGAAGTTAAATCTACTTTTTCTCAGTACAATTTTGTTGCAACTGTTGTAAATCATGAAAATATTGTAACGCCTGATACAATTGATTTTTCAAAACCTACTGTAATTATGCTCGGTTCAGAAGCTGATGGTTTGACAGGTGAGGCAATTGCTTTGGCTAATACAAAAACTACAATTCCAATGACAAAAAATACAGAATCTTTGAATTTGAGTATTGCTGCATCAATTTTGTTTTATATTGCTTCGAACAAATAAAATTATTACAAATGTTGATATTTTTTTGATTTTACACGACCGCCATCAACTTCGTGAACGTTTTCAATTGTTATGAATGCAGAATTATCGATAGTTTTTACAAGTTGTTTTAGTCTTGCAACTTCCATCCTGTTAATTACGCAAAATACTATATTTTTTACTGCTCCAGAATAGCCACCACGAGCGGTAATATAAGTTACGCTTACATCAAATTGCTCCATGATAGCTTTGCCAATTTCTTCGTGATTGTCTGTAACTACACGGACTGTTTTTGACTCGTTTAAACCTTCAAGAACAATGTCTATAACTCTGTATGCAATAAAATAAGCTATCATTGAGTACATTGTACTTTGCCAATTGCTATAAACGACTCCTGCGGCAGTGAAAATAAATAAATTGAAAAACATAATAATTTCACCAACGGAAAAACCCCATTTTTTTGAAAGCCAAATAGCCAAGATTTCTGTTCCATCGAGAGAAGAATTGCTTCTCAATACAAGACCAACACCTCCGCCAAGGATAAGTCCACCGAAAATACAAGCCAAAAATGGGTCAGAAACGTGTCTATGGCTCAACCATTCAGGCATCATGGAAACGCCTAGTGAAAGAATTATTACTGCGTAAAATGTAAATGCTACGAATAATTTGCCCATTTTTTTTAGGGCAAGAAATATAAATGGCAAATTCAAAAGGAATATGCACCAACCAAGTGCAAAATTTGTTTTATAACTTGTCATAATGGCAATACCCATTATGCCACCATCAATAATTTTGTTTGGGATAAGAAATCCTTCAAGACCAAAAGCTGCAATTAAAGCACCTACAGTCATTACTATTAGGCTAATTAAATATTTTTTCATAGTCTTATGATATCAATTGTTGTTAAACTGTGCAATAATCCAAAAAAATTAAATTGTTGTCAATTTTTGGATTTATGTGTATAATCTTACCAGCAGTTCATGATTAAGGTTTTAGACTGCATTGTTAGTATTAAGCAAGAGATTTTGCGATTGGTCTTTTAGGTTTTTCTAAAGCAATCTTTTCTTTTGTTTAAGAAACTTATGTCGGAAGTATGAACTTTTCGGCGGGATTTATTTAGTTAATAAAATATGAGCGTTTGCAAATTTAATTATAAATATATAAAAGATAAAGCCTCTGCGGGTAGCTGGAGAAGAGGCTATGAGAGTTATCAAAAAGATATTGTAATGTCTTATGAAAAGAAAATTGCTGGTGTTGAAGCCCGTGTAAAAGGCAATTTTAAAGATGCTTACGAAACAAGTTTAACTTTCACAAAAACAGGTGTAAAAGCTGATTGTAGTTGTCCATTGAAAGAAGAATGGTGCAAACATGCTATAGCAGTTGGTTTGAAAGTTATAGAAGATAAAGTTTATGATGAATATTTGACACGAGTTCATAAAGAACAGATTGAATATCCCGATGAATATTATCCGCCTGTAGAACACCCATCAGGAAAATATGTTTTTCACTTCAACCCAAAACGTAGACAGAATTTCTTTTCTATTCTTGTTATGGATAGAACGTCTGGAAAAGTTATTCGTGATTTGGAGGCCATTCTTCGTGCTTTGATTGAAATTCAAAGAACTGATAAATCTTTTGTTTTGAATGATGAAGAAAAAGTTGAATTGGCTATTTTCCAACTTCTTTTACAACGTTCTAGGTTGGATAAAAAAGCTGGCTGGTATGATGTACCGATTGCAAAATTCGATGGATTTTTCCAGTTGTTGGCAAGAGCTGAAGAGGTTGTTGACGGAAAAACAAAGGAAAGATTACGTTTTGAAGACAAAGAATGGGAATTGGCTTTATCAGTAAACTTTTCAATGGTTGGCAATGTTTTGTTGTCTTTGACTTGGGAAAGAGCTGATGGCTCTGATTCTTATCCATTTGAAGAAATTAGATATTTTTCAAGACAATTGAAATGGGGTCGTTATAAAAATGTTTTGTTCCCTACATCTACCCCTGTTTCAGCGTTACCACAAAACCTTATAAAAGCGAGTTTTACCGATGTAAAAGATGCAGATGGCGCAAAATTTCTTTATGAGGAGTTGCCAAAACTGCAAAAGGCTATGAAGGTAAATGTTTCAGAAGCAATCGAAAAATTATTCTTAGAGCAAAAACCACCAAAAAATATTGTAAAACTTGGTCTGGATTATGACGGTGCTTTGAAAGCCGAGTTGGAATTTGAATACGATGGAACACGAGTTCCTTATTCAAAACATACTGAAAAAACTCCTTACGTAACGATTAAAAAGCCTAAAGAAGATTTGTTGTATTGGGTAAAAAGAAATCCTCAGCACGAGGAGTCTGCTTATAATATGCTTTTGGCGTGTAAGTTTGCACCAATGCAGACAAATAACTTAGCGTTGGAAAAAGAAAACGCAATTGATTTTTACAATTACTATATTCAACAAGCTGGTGATGGTTGGGTTTTTGAAGAAAAAGATGATATGTCTTTCTTCAAACTTTCAAAAAATCGCTTTGAACTATGTGCTGATATTGATTTTGCTGTTGACTCAATAGATAGTTTTGATATTGAATTATATGGTCGTGTTGGTGAAGAGATTATACCATTTGACGAGATTTATAGCCTCACTCTCGACAATAGCAAATATATTCGTATTCGCAATTTAGGCTTTGCAGAAGTTCCTACTATGGATATTTATTCATTGATGAGAGCTTTTAATACATTTGATGTTTACAAAAATGATGATAATAAATATATCGTAAAAACCTATAGAGCTGGTCTTATTTCAGAAATGGAAAATTTGGGCTTGAAATTAAAAATGAGTCGTAGGTTTAATAAGTTTTGGAAGCAAATTTCTACATTCTCAACAATGGATGTGCCTAGTTTGCCAAAAGGTATTAAGGCTGAGTTCAGAGAATATCAAACTAGAGGTTTTGGTTGGTTATGGTTCTTGTATCAGTATGGATTGAATGGAATTCTTGCTGATGATATGGGTCTTGGTAAAACGCTACAAGCATTGGCTTTGATACAAAAAGCAAAAGAAAAGAATAAAAAAGCACCAAACCTTGTAATTTGTCCAACATCAGTTGTCTTTAACTGGGAAAATGAAATTGAAAAATTTGCACCTGGGCTTACTTGTTTAAAACTTAGTGGTACTGAAAGAAAAGATTTATTTAAAGAAATACCTAAGCACGATGTTGTAATAACAAGTTATGCCTTGGTTAGACGAGATATTGCAAAACTCAAAAAGTATGAGTTTAGGTATGTAATTCTAGACGAAGCGCAGAATATTAAAAATGCTGATTCGATTACTGCTCAAAGTGTAAAACAGTTGAATTGCAAACATAAACTTGCATTGTCTGGTACTCCAATTGAAAACAAACTAGAAGAGTTGTGGTCTATTTTTGATTTCTTGATGCCAGGATTCTTGTTTGATAAGAGTGAATTTAATTACAGATATGTAACACCTATTATGGAGCGTGAAGATAAAACTGTCGAAAAACGTTTGAAATCTCAAATTTTTCCGTTTATCTTACGTCGTATGAAACGAGATGTAGCAAAAGATTTGCCTGATAAAATTGAAAACGTTGCATACTGTGAACTTACGCCTGAGCAAAAAGATTTCTACATGGAAGTTATGGATTCTACAAGAGAAGAACTTTTCAAATCTATCGAGCAAAATGGTATCGAAAAAAGCAGAATGTCTATTTTCTCAGCGTTGTTGCGCTTGAGACAAATCTGTTGTCACCCAAAACTTTACGACAAAGAAAATGTCAAAGGTATCAAAGAATCAGGTAAATTTGAACAACTTAAAGTTATGCTTGAAGAAATTATCTCTGAAAAACATAGAGTTTTGTTGTTCAGCCAATTTGTTGATATGTTGGATATTGTTCGTGAATGGCTCAAAAAAGAAGGCATCAAACACGAATATCTTACAGGTAGTACAAAAGATAGGCAGGAAGTTGTTGAAAGATTTAATTCTGACCCAACAATACCTATTTTCCTTATCAGCTTAAAAGCTGGTGGTACAGGTTTAAACCTCACTGGTGCTGATTATGTAATTCACTATGACCCATGGTGGAACCCTGCCGTTGAAGACCAAGCTACAGACCGTGCATACCGTATTGGACAAACGAAAAAAGTATTTGTTTACAGAATGATTACAAAAGGTACTGTAGAAGAGAAAATTCAAAAACTTAAATCAAGAAAAAGAGATTTGGTTGATAGCGTAATTTCTGTTGATAGAAACATCGGTAAGTCGTTGACTTATGAAGATTTGAAAGATATTTTCTCGCTTGATTAATCTTCTTATTTTTCTTGTTCATGACATAATGAACTTATGGCTAAGAACAAAGAACGTTTAGATAAAATACTTGTGGACAAGGGTTACTTTGAAACAAAAAGTAAGGCCCAAGGTGCAATTATGGCTGGCGATGTAAAAATTAATGATGAAGTTATTACAAAAGCTGGTTATCAATTAGAATTGACAGAAAAAACAAGAATAGAAATAAAATCTCTGCCTTTTGTATCAAGAGGTGGATTGAAGTTAGACAAAGCCGTTCGAGTTTTTGGTATCTCGTTGCAAGATAGAATTTGTCTTGATGCTGGGGCTTCTACTGGTGGTTTTACTGATTGTATGCTTCAAAATGGTGCAAAGTATGTATATGCAGTAGATGTTGGATATGGTCAAATTGCTTGGAAGTTACGTAGTGATGAAAGAGTAAAAACTGTTGAACGAACGAACATAAAAAATTGCGAGCCATCTGAAATTTATGAAGAAACTGACCCTGTAGCACCAATATTACCTGATTTTTGTGCAATGGATTTGTCTTTTATTTCTATTACAAAAGTTCTTGATAATATAAAAAGGCTTATGAATAAAGAAAGACAGGAGATTGTTTCTCTGATAAAGCCTCAGTTTGAAGCTGGTAAGGAATTGGTTGGGAAAAATGGAGTTGTGCGTGAAAAATCTACTCACAAAAAAGTTATAGAAGATGTGATAGATTTTGCAAAAAATATAGGGCTTTACCCTAAACAACTTACATTTTCACCGATAAAAGGACCAGCTGGAAATATAGAGTACCTTGTTCAATTGGTCAACGAGATAACAGACTTTGATATGAGTTTGATAGATGATGTTGTTGAAAAAGCCAATTCAAGTGATTTTTAGGAGAGCATTGTTTTATGGCGAAGAAGAAGAAATCATTTTTGGGTAGAGTTTTATATTGGTCGTTGTTTGCGATATTTGTTTACTTTGGTGTAAATGCATTATCTTATGCAGATACTTTAAAATTTGCTCATGTTTCAGATATTCACTTGTCTGACAAACCTGTAGATACGTCTTACAAAGTGCTTTCAAAGTCAAAAATGTTGCTTGATGATGAGATTGCTCAAATCAATGAAGCTTCAAACTTGGATTTTGTAATGGTGACTGGTGACCTTGTAGATAAACCTCAAAAACCATTGTTAGAAGATGCGTGTGATAGAATGAATAAGCTAAAAGCACCTTGGTATTTTGCTTTTGGTAATCACGATGCAGCAGTTGGAACTAGTTTTAATAAAGATAGATATTTTAGTTATTTGCAAAAACGCAATAAGCATATGAATTTTGAAAGACGATACTACTCTTTTGTACCTAAAAAAGGGTATAGAATAATAGTTCTTGATGCGACAATTGATTCTAGATTAACTTCTAATGGTGAATTACCTGTAACTCAATTAGATTGGTTAGATACAGAATTGCAAATTGCAAAAAAATTAAATCAGTTTCCGATGATATTTTTGCATCATCCATTGCATGAACCGTTTCCAAGTTTTCATCATAGAATTTTGAATGCTGACAAGTTTAGTGAAGTAGTAAAAAGATATGATATTCCGGTTGCTATTTTTTCTGGACACTACCATGCTACAAGAATTTACAAAGACGGACATGTTCTTCATGTTAGTACACCGTCTTTGGTTACCTATCCTTGCGCTTTTAGGATAGTTACGGTGAACAATATGCGCAATCAAATTGTGTTTAACTTTGATTTTAGAGAAACAAATCTCAAAGATATACAAAAAAAAGCTAAGCTTTTGACTTTTTCTTCAGGAACATATAAAGGAGAAGAGTCAGACAGAAATGGGATTGTTATTCTTGAAAAATAAGTTAAAATAACAAAAGATAAGTTAGCAGTAATTTAAATCTAACCAGCAAAGTATAAGAAATAATTTAGATGGATTGACAGGAGTTTTATTGATGAGAGATTCAAAAGGCAAGTTTATTGTTAAATTCAGAGGTGTTAGAGGTAGTCACCCGACTCCTGATTTCAATTTTTTGGAGTATGGCGGAAACACATCTTGTGTCGAAGTTAATGTAAATGGTCATTTGATTATACTCGATGCTGGTACTGGTATTATAAAGTGTGGTAATGAACTATTAAAAGATTATGTTGCGAATTTTCACAAAGAACCTATTACGGCGACTATTTTGCTAAGCCATGTTCATAATGACCATATCCAAGGTTTGCCGTTTTTTAAACCCGTTCATGTAAAAACTTCTGCAGTAAATATTGTTGGTTTTTCGGATTATGAAGATGGGCTAGACGCAGTTGTTTCACAACTTATGTTTGATAAGTCTTTTCCATTGAGTTTGAATGATTTGAATGCAAAAATGAGTTTTTATGACATAAATGACAATTATGCACTTGTGTTTGGAGAAAATGACCCGACTCCAGAAATGATAAAAATTGAAAAAGATGAAGATTATCAACCACAAGGTGAAGAAGTTGTTGTTAGCTGTTTGAAATCAAATTCGCATCCAAAAGATGGTGTAATGATTTACAAGATTGCGTACAAAGATAAATCATTGGTTTATGCAACAGATACAGAGGGTTTTGTTGGTGCAAATAAAAAGTTAGTTTTGTTTGCTAGGAATACAGATTTACTTATTCACGATGCTCAATATACTACAGAGGAATACCTAAATCCTTATTTTTCAAAACAAGGTTATGGTCATTCGACTTTTGATATGGCTCTTGAAACATTTTCTCAAGCGAATGCAAATTCTTTGGCATTTTTCCACCTTGACCCAAATTATAATGATGAATTTTTACAAGAGGTTGAAAATCATTATACTGAAAATTGTGAAAGCTGTTTTATCCCAAAAGAGGGACAAGAAATTGTAATTTTATGAAAAAACTAACCTTAACAATTTGTTTTTTGATACTATCACCTATGTTGGCGTTGCAGGCATGTGCGAAAATGGAAAGATTTCATGTGAATGCACAACGTAATGCTGTTGACCATAGCAACAGAGGTGTGATTTACATGCAAGACCGATATTATGCTGCGGCTATCAAAGAATTTCAACTTGCAATTCTTCTTGACCCTGATACTCAAGCTGCTGCTACATATTATGCAAATTTGGCAAATTGTTATATGAAAATTGGTTATCCAGCTTTGGCTCAAGATTCACTGCAAAGAGCAATAAAGCTTAACCCTATGAATTTAACTTATTATGAAGATTTGACAATTACTTTGAAGCGTCAGAAACTTTTGGAGCAAAAATTAAAATATTACAAAAAAGATGCTGAAAAAAATCCTCTCTCTCATTTGATGGTTGGTTTTATTTTGATTGAACAAGGCAATGAAGATGCTGGTATAGCAAAGTTACATGAATTTGTTTCTACAGAGCCTGATTTGATTATTTCAAAAGGTGTTCAAAAATTTATTGATGAACGTAGTCATGAGAAATTTTAATTTAGCCATTTCGTGTAATGAAAATTTGAGATGAATATTCTAATCTGATGACGTAAGAATGTCCGAGAAAAATTCGTGATAAGGAACAAAGTGACGTGAACGAATTTTTGGAGTGGCGTTTTGTTCACATAGTGAAGACATTTTGCACGAAATCAAAGATTTCGGCAAAAGAAGTCAAAGGTGAGTAATTGC
>JAZSES010000129.1:0-3315 GCA_045531805.1 Candidatus Limenecus sp.
GTCAACTCCGGTATAGCTATTGCTTCTTGTCATCCAGATTGTTATACTGTTTTCGCCCATTATTTCATCGCTTAGTTTTAACCCTGTGCGACCTCCCCTTATATATGCTACGTCCTTTCTCTGTTGCGTTGGACTGTAGGTCATTGTCTCCATTGTTGACATTCCAATTACTCGGCCAAAGTCACCTGTTGTGCCGTCTGCGTTTGTATTCATTGTGATTCCTAAGTCAAACGGTCCTACCGCTCTCGATGTGAACACAAATTTTCCGTCTATTATATCCGCTCTTACATACCAGTTCGATGTGTTTACTGTGTCGATTACATCTTGCAATGTCTGTTCGGTTGTGAATGTGTAAGTTTTGGATGTGTCAACGCCTGCGTCATTGACGTAGTGCAATGTGAAGGAGGTGTCTGTAATCATTGTTGATGCGGTAACATTGTTGACACCTGTGATTTTACTAAATGTTTGTTGGGTGACGTCACCGTCTTGAGTGGAACCGGTGATTATATAATTGCCCAAACCTGTAACTCTTCCGAGGTCACCGGTTCCACCTATTTCGACACCAACTGACTGGATTGTGTCATTTGTTGCCTCAAGGGTTAGGGCTCCTTCGGTTGTAAGTTTTGCTATAACATTTGTTGTTGATGTTTGGCCATTGATTTTTGCCAACAAATCTTCAATTGTTGTTGCACCTTCGATATCTATTGTATTTGTTGTTACGGCTCCTGTATCTACATTTTTTGTTGAAATTTTGAGTGTTGAGCCGTTCAAAATTTGTGAGTATTGGTCTAGGCCTGTTATATAGCCTGTGATTGATGCAAATTCTTTTTCTACTTGAGAATCTGAGCCATCTACTGTTGAGTATGTTCCCATACCGATTACTCGGCCAATGTCACCGCCTGTAACTTTTACGTCTACGTCAACTTCGCCATATTGGATTGCACGGAATGTAAGTTTGTTTTCTGTATTGATATATGCTTCTACTCCAGTTGTTGCGCTGTTTGCGTTAACTGTTGAGATTACATCTTTTATTGTTCCTGATACGTTGATTGTTGTTCCGTTGATTTCGAGTTTTGATGCGGAAATCTGTGTTGAGTTTGTTACGTCTCGAGATGTAACAACCATTGTACGTGTGGCGCCGTATTTTTCTTCTTCGCCGCCTACTACTGTATAGCCGATTATACCTGTTATTGCACCGAAATTGCCTGACAAGTCTTCTACGTTGATTGGCAACGCTCCGTTGCGTTTTTCAGTAAATACTAGTTTTCCGCCTGTTATGCTTGCAGTAACATTCGTAAATTCTGTTGCAGCGTTAATGTTTTCGAGCGCTTTCAACATCGAACCTTCTTCGATATTTACGATTGTTCCATTAATTTTGATTGCTGACGCTGATACTACTGTGTTTTCGTCTATAATCTCTGTACCAGTCAATTTTGATGCTGAACCTGCTGTTCCGACTGAAGATGTCGCTGCAACTGTGCTTGTTGTTGTCAAGCCAGTAACTGCGCCAAAGTTGCTAGTACCACCCTCTACAAACAAGGTGTCTGTACCTGTGAGTCTGTTTCTCAACACAACTTTGTTGTCTACTAGTTCGGCTACTACATTGAGTTCTTCGCTATATTGGTTAATAGTTGCAATTGCATTGTTTACGCTACCTGCAGCGATTTGTATTGTTTTATTATTAATTTTGAATGAACCAGCTGTTATTGCTGTCGCATCGTCTGCATTTGCAATTGTGTTTGAGCCGTTGATGTGTGTGAAATAATCCGCATCCAAACCTGGTGACAACACACCAATTTCGCTTGTTGCGTCGGTCAAGCCCACTACTGTTGTAAAGTCACTAGAACCAGCTTCGACTGTAATGTCATAGCCACTACCGATTTTGTTTTGTGCTAGTTGTAGTTTGCCATCTACTATTGATGCGGTTATATCCAAGTCACTTGAGTTAATCAAGTTCATTACATCATCAACTGTATCACCTGCTGATACGGTAAATTCTGTAGTTTTTGAGTTACCATTATAAATTGATGTTACTGTGAATGTACCTGCGCTAAATCCTGTAGTTTCGCCTGTAACATCAGCTGTTCCTGTTCTTGTTTGAGTTTTGCCTGCATTACCAACTACAAGGTTATCGGTTTTCATTGTTCCACCTTGTGTAAATCCTATTGCATTGGTGAAGTTGCTTGAACCTTTTTCAACTTCAATTAGGACATTACCTGTTTTGTTGGCAATAAGTTTGATTTTGTTGTCTTCTAGAAGTGCACCAACTCCGTATTTTTCATCAGAGTTAATTGTGTCTAAAAGTTCTTGGACTGTGGTTGTTTCGGTAATGTTGAGTTCGTATCCATTTATTAAGAATGAACCTTTGGATACACTGACGCCCATTGCTTCTAAGAAGTTAGTGTTTTGGTTTTTGATTGACAATGATTCTGTATCAGATGTGATATAGAATTTGTTTTCTGCGTCAAAACCTGCCTCGTAGCCTTTTATACGTAATTTTTCAATTATGTCTTCCACTGTGTCTGAGCTGTTGATTGAAATTTGGTGTCCGCCTATTTCAAAAGTACCTGTTGTAACACCAAGTTGGGCCATTGTTGTGCCAGCATTGATGTCTGTACGTGTTGATGTTACTTTTGAATCAGCGTAATTTCCTGCAAACAAGTCGGTTATTTTTGTGTCTGCGTCGACGTTTTCCCCTTTTAACAAATTACTTGTTGCAGTTGTTGCAGTCGCAATCTGAATGACATTGTAATCAATTCTTTGTGATGTAATGTTATTGTTCAACAATTCCAAGCTGATTGCGTTTGAGTTTGTATTTGTGTAATCAAATACAGAATTTGATGATGAGTTTTTAACGCTATTAATGAAATTGTCTAGTGTTGATGCGGTTTTTGCGTATGATGTTTTTAGAGCTGACATATCCCCAATTTTTGATGTCACAGATGCTGCTTGCTTGTTCAACGCATCAATTTGATCTTGCAAGCTATTAATATATGAGCTGTATGATGTATCAATTTTGTTATTCTGCGCAAAGCTTTGCAATGCACTCAAAGAGCTTTTGTGTACAGTGGTTTCAGCTGTATTTACCCCATATCTGTTATAAATCATATCGTTAATCAACGAAGAAACAGAATTCATTCTGTTAGAAGTATTTATGTTTAAATTGCTTACAAAAATGTTACTCACGCCAAAACCTCCATTTCTTTACGAAGTGGAGACACATGAAAAATATAATTGTTTGGGGAATAACAATTTTTCATAGGATCCTTAAATAAAGTTTTACTGTACAGCTCTATATTAAGTATATCACATTGA
>JAZSES010000229.1:0-3780 GCA_045531805.1 Candidatus Limenecus sp.
AATTAACACTCTAAAAGAATTATATAAAAAAATATCATCAGGAAAAAATGAAAATTAAAAAGCAGCCTATGGCTGCTTTTTTGTTAAAATTATTTTTTTACAGGTTGTTGTTTTTGTTTAATATCTAAAGCTGCATTGTGAGCCAATATATAAACTGAACAAGTTTTATAATTTTTTAGATACCAAGCGCATTTTTCTTGTGCACAAATAATTTCAACGGAATTGCCTGCACTCATAACTGGACAAACTGGAATAAAAGCCATAATATAATCTCCTAATTTCTTAACGCATCAGCTTGCTTGTATAAATTGCAAGATTCACTACGTTTTTTCTCATGTTCATTGTAAATTTTAGTTCTGTTAATAACTTCATCAAAGTCAATTTGATGAGCATCAAAATCTGGGCCATCAACACAAGCAAACTTAACCTCACCACCAACAGTAACTCTACAAGCACCACACATACCTGTACCATCAACCATGATAGGATTCATACTAGCTTCTGTTTTGATGTCTTTATCACGAGTAAGATCAGCAACCGCACGCATCATAGGCATAGGCCCAACTGCTATAGCATAATCAACTTTCTCACGTGACATAATATCAGCCATAACACTAGTAACAAAACCTTTTGTACCCATAGAACCGTCATCAGTAGTTACAAAGAGTTCCGTACAAGCATCTTTCATTTTGTCTTGCCAGAAAATTAAATCTTTTGTTCTAGCACCCATAATCATATAAACTTTGTTACCAGCATCTTTAAAAGCTTTTGCAATCAAATAACAAGGTGCTGCACCATATCCACCAGCCAAACAAACAACAGTGCCATAATTTTGTATATGCGTAGGTTGCCCTAATGGACCAACAATATCAATCAACTCGTCACCAACTTCAAGAGTGGCCAATTGTTTTGTAGTGTAACCTACCGCCATAAAAACAATGGTCAAAGCACCAGTTTCTCTATTATAATCGGCAATTGTAAGAGGAACTCTTTCACCATCTTCTGAAACTCGTAAAATAATAAATTGCCCAGCCTGAGCATTCTTTGTAATATAAGGTGCCTCAATAGTCAACTCATATTGATTTGGACACAACTCTTTTTTGCTAAGTATCTTATAACCCATAATTCATCCAAAATAACTATATCTGCATTTTATATCAAAATTGCTAACATAGTCAACAAAAGTATCATAAAAAAACAAGCGGTAAATAACCGCTTGTTTATCAAAATCAAAAAGCAAACTTTCTATTTTTTCAAAGCATCTGCACCAGAAACAACTTCCAAAATTTCATTTGTAATAGCTGCCTGACGAACTTTGTTATAGTCAATAGAAAGGATTCTAATCATTTCATCAGCATTGTTTGTTGCAGAAGACATTGCTGTCATTCGAGAGGCAAGTTCACTTGCAACAGCTTCTAGCAAGGCTTGGTATATGATGTTCGTAATAAACATCGGTACAATTTTTTGCAACAATCTATCACTGTCTGGTTCAAAGGCCATAAGGGGGTCAACGGTATGAGATTCACTTGCATCAGCGCCAAGTGCTTCAACAACATTGTTAACAGGAAGAATTTTCCAGTCTTCTACAGAATATGACATCATATTACGAAAACGAGTAGTAACAATTTCCATACTATCAATACTATGCTCAACAAATGCATCAGCCATGTCTTCTGCAATTACTAAAGCATTAGAAGAAGTTGGATCTTGAGAAATTTTGGTATAAGTCTTAACAATCTCAAAACCAGCTTGCTCAGCTCTTCTTTTTAGTGAAGAAACACCTTTCGTACCGACAATGAATACCTTTGAATCAATGCCTTTTTCTTTGTATTCTTGAATACGTTTTAGTACATATCTGATTACATTGGCATTGTAAGCACCAGCAAGACCTCTGTTTGATGTAACAACCAAAATACCGGCCGTTTTAATTTCTCGGTCTTCCATAAGAACTGAAAAATTATCTATAGCTCTTTCAGCTCTAATACCAGTCGTAGAGTATGCCTCAGTAGTAGAAAGAACTTTAGCAAAAGCTTCACCCAATGCTCTAGCAAAAGGTCTAGCCGAAAGTACTTTATTTTGAGAACGTTTAACCTTTGCTGCTGCAACCATTTTCATCGCTTTAGTAATCTTTTTAGTATTTTGAATACTATTTATACGCGCTTTAATATCTAATAAATTTGGCATTTCATATCCTTTTTTATATTAATACTAGACCGCTAAAAAGCGGTCTAGTAATTTAATCAATTATGCATTAAACAATGATGATTTAAATGTAGTTAAAGCATCTTTTAAACAAGCTCTATCCTCGTCAGTTAAACCAGCACCGTCATTGAGTTTTTGTGACAATTCGCTCAAATTAGCATCTTGGTAGTCAAACCATTCTTTTTTGAATTTTTGAATTTTACCATTATCAATATCATCCAAAAGTCCTTCATTTGCAGCAAACAAGATACTAACTTGTTTTGCAACTGATAATGGTGAATATTGAGGTTGTTTCAATACTTCAGTAAGTTTTTGACCTCTCAATAACTGATCTTGTGTAGCCTTATCTAAGTCAGAAGCAAATTGAGCAAATGCTTCCAATTCTCTAAACTGAGCCAAATCAAGTCTAAGCTTACCACCAACTTGTTTTGTAGCTTTTGTTTGAGCGGCACCACCTACACGAGATACAGAAATACCAGCATTCATTGCAGGTCTAATACCAGAGTTAAACAAACCTGTTTCCAAGAAGATTTGTCCATCTGTAATAGAAATTACGTTAGTAGGAATGTACGCTGAAACGTCACCAGCTTGAGTTTCAATGATAGGCAATGCCGTAATAGAGCCACCACCCAATGCATCACTTAATTTACAAGCTCTTTCCAATAATCTTGAGTGCAAGTAGAATACGTCACCTGGGTAAGCTTCCCTTCCTGGTGGTCTTCTCAAAAGCAAACTCATTGCACGATATGCCTGTGCGTGTTTAGTCAAATCATCATATACGATAAGAACATGTTTACCTTGTTCCATAAACTCTTCCGCAATTGCAACACCTGCAAATGGAGCGATAAATTGCAAAGGAGCAGACTCGTCAGCAGTTGCAGATACAATTATAGAATAATCCATTGCTCCGTGTTCTTCTAACTTTTTAGCCAATTGAGCAACAGTTGAAGTTTTTTGACCAATTGCAACATATACACAAATTACATCTTTACCTTTTTGGTTAATGATAGTGTCAATTGCAATAGCTGTTTTGCCAGTTTGTCTATCTCCAATAATCAACTCACGTTGACCACGTCCAATTGGAGTCAAAGCATCAATAGCAGTCAAACCAGTTTGTAGTGGTTCATGTACAGACTTTCTGCAAACAATACCAGGCGCTACTCTTTCAACTGGTCTGGTTTTTTCATAATGAACATCACCTTTTCCGTCAACAGGACGACCCGTTGGATTAACAATTCTACCAATTAATCCTTCACCAACAGGAACAGAAGCAATTCTGCCTGTAGTTTTAACTGTCATACCTTCTTTAATTTGTTGATATTCCCCAAGAATTACAACACCAACATTGTCTTCTTCAAGGTTCAAAGTAATACCTAATGTGCCTTTGCCATCTTCAAACTCAACAAGTTCGTTAGACATTGCATTACGTAATCCGTAGACACGAGCAATACCATCACCAACTTCCAAAACAGAACCAACATTTCAAACTTCCATTTCAGAATTATAGTTTTCTATTTTGGCTTTGATAATAGATGTAATTTCATCTGGTCTGATTGTTGCCATCTTACTTATCCTTTA
>JAZSES010000114.1:0-5736 GCA_045531805.1 Candidatus Limenecus sp.
GATATAATTTTTTTATACAAAGCAATATCTTTTTCAACTATATTTAAAGCATCAAAATAGTCATCACTACCATAATCCAAATTGTCACGAACCGCAGAATCAACATTATAAATCATATTTTCTAACAACTGTTCAGCACCAATTATGATTTTTTTGTCTTCTGCATACCCCTTAAAATTAATAAAATATGGTTGTATAAAATTAGACAACATTAAATTGTTTGAATCGACATTTCTCGTTTCACCTTTATTCTTTACCTGACTGTTCGTTCTAACAGTGTTTTTGACACCAATAAAAATAGGGGTTATTCGCATATACTCAACTCTTTATTATAACATTTAAACTTTTCTATTATTTCATCATTATTACCAAGTAAACTTTTCGCATATTTGCCAACAGATACTTTATTGAACCCATAGTACTTTTTATGAAAATCATTTTCTTCTTTTGTTATCGGCATATTAGCATATTTGTCATTTAATATTTCTAAAGCCTTTCTATGCATATCTTTGGATGATACACCACCTTTGAAAATATTTTTGTTAATAATTGCTAACCTAGCAAGTGCTGAATAGGTGTTAGCAAGTTGTAAATCTCTATCAAAAAGACTTTCTCTTATAGTCGCAGCATTAGAAAAATACCGTTCTGAATCTTTTATATTTCTATTTTTTAAATTTATTAAACCTAAAGTTTCATACACTGACGCAATTTTACGTTTTTCTGTATCATTTTTATTACTTAAAATATCATTGATTTTTTCAGTAATTTCAGTTGGCCTTTGTGATAATTTTTCACCAATTAAAATTTCCAAATACTCTATAGCATTCTTTTCTGCAATATAATAGTTCTTGGCTTTGTAATTCATTAATATTGTTTCAATTTTATGAATTAAAACATAATTTGTATCATTAAAGCAATCAATATAATTACTGGATACATTTTTATAATAAGCCGCATCTACATAACGCTGTGCTCTATATAAAATACCTGCCATGGTTCTGTTAGAAGCAAACAAAAATCTATTAATCAAAATATCACCATTCATTTGAGTAGACTCATTTGCCAAATTACTTATTATTCTTTTGTTCTCATCAATTGTTTTTTTTAAATCACTACCGCCTTTTATATTCACAAAATTCAAATAGACTCTTGCAATATTCTTGTTTATTTCATCACGGCTCTTATGAATAACCCGTTCGCAAATATTTTTGACTAAATCAAGATTACCTTCACTATAATTATTTAAAATATTTCTAATAAGAAAACCTCTATTATATAAATTAGCCAAACCTAAAGATTTAATTTCTGAATTAATTTTTTCTTCTTGTTCTGATGAAATTTTCTTTATCTTTTCACACAAATCAATGAATTTAACATCATCATTGTTGACCTCTATTGCAAAGTTTTTTGCTGAATTATAAAATGAAACAGCTTTGTCTTTATCTTTTGTCGCAAAGAAATCTCCTAACATTTCATTCAACGTTATTTTATAAACAATATTGTCAGTTTGTTCTAAAAGATTTTCGGCAAATTCACCAAAAGCTGAATCTTTTTTTGAATACATCGTCTTGGCAACAAGAAAATTCGCAATTTCAGCTAGTTCAGGAATATCGACTTCTTTTGCAATTTTCGCTGCATTTTCAAAAAGGTTAATTATCTTCTTGTAATCACGACCTTGTTGTAATTCAAAATCATTTACCCCTAGTAATAATAAATTTTCAACAAATTCTCTTGAATAGACCTTGTTATTATTTTCCAAATACTCAAGATTTTGTTTTAAAATTTTTGAACTTTTTGAATATTCACCTCTCTCTGATAATGCCATTGCCTTACCTAAAACAACATCATTATCAGACAAAGACTTTGCTGCCATCAACGAATATGCAAGATTAATATTATTGAAAGATTCTTCTTTTTTGTCATTAATTAAATCTATCTTTGACTGCAAATACAGATATACATAGTTTAAGCGAGATGAATTACTGTTTCGTAATTTATCAATATCACAATCAGTATCGTTATTCACAGACAGACTTGTATCTGCTAAATTTTTTATCAAATAAAGGTTATCTAATGTCAAATCTTTATAATTAATGTTCTGGTTATCATATACCGATTTATAATTAAATCGTGCAGCTTCAATATCACCTTGTTCTTTATTAATAGCTCCCAACATTTTGTCTAATTCTTGCTGATCAGAAGTATCATATATTTTCTTTACTTCATTATAAAGAACTTTTGCACTTTTATAATATCCGTTATTCGCAAACAAATAAAATGCACAACTCAATATCTCATTAAGCTTATCATTTTGTTTTTCTTGCCGAGCTTCATCTTCTTTAAAAATACGTTTGTATTTATCTAATACATCAACCCCAGATAAATTATTTACATTTTCCGGTCTATTTTTGAATGAATAAGTTTTTGGAGTTATTAAATGCAGTGGAGTTATTTTCATATTACTAAACATTCCATGTATTATTAAATTCAGATTCTTTACACAATGCTCTATTTATATCAAAATCAATATTTGCTGATTTTGCTTTATAAGCTTTTGTAGATGTATCCAGTGTTTCTTTTGCTTTGTTATAAAACTCAATTGCTTTGTCATACTTCGCTTGTTTTTCGAAAATCTTGCCTATTTTACTCAAAACACTATACATGCTAATCATTTCACCATCATTTTTATATTGGTTAACAATTGCTTCTACCAATTCAACTTCACTAGGCCTTTTTTTATTGGCTAAATAATCAGCGTTATAATAGTTATTACCAAATTTTTGATTATAAGATTTTAGATACTGTATTTGCATATAGTTAAACTTATCCCTCATATTCTGGATAATCATCTTCAATATCAGAAGCGTCTTCTTCATCAACGTTAGAATACTCACCTATTTGCGCAGTATAATCAGAGTCCTGCTCAGGCACATAAGCATTATTGCCATTATTATAATCTTCTTTTGTAAATGGGTTAAAAGAATCATTATCAATGTAGTCTTCTTTGGCTAAGTCTTGTTGTTTATTAATATCATTTTTTGCATCAGCCAATTTATTAGAAAATTTGTCTTTATAATTGGCCTTAACTTTTGCTGTGCTCTCAATCGTATTATTTGCCAAATCCTCGACACTAGCAACTATATCAGAAGCTTTCTCAGTCATATTCCTAACAACATCAGGTGCGACATCTAAAGTTGCATATAATGTTCCTGCGCGTCCTAGTATACTTTTCAATTTTGACTTTTTCGGTGATTTTTGCTCATCACTAGTCGCTGAATCATTCTCACTAGATTTACTAAAATTGTCAGGTTCTTCAAATAACAAAGGAATATAAATTAAATCTTTATCTTTTGTACCATAATCGACAGTGCGACCAAATCTTAACGCACTGCTACTAAATAAAGTATTTGTTGTAACTCTCATAAGGACCTCTCAAAATGCCTGTTCAATAACAAATTAATATCCATAATAAAATATTTTTGACAGGTTGCAGAGATTGTCGTTACATTTTTTTACAAAATTTACCACATTGTAAAAGCACAGTTTGTTTAAGAAGAAAGAATTTATTTTCAACAAATTTATGAAAAGATGAATATTTCCAATCTTTTACGTTTTTTACATATCCATGTTTTATGGGGTTGTAGTGCATATAGTTTATATGATTGTTAAGTTTTTCTTGAGAACAAACAGTATATTCAAAATATCTAGTTGAAATTCATATTTTTTACCTTTATTGATATAACCATAGGTTGGAGTAGAAACCACAACCTACTTACTGAATACCACCAATTAAAACAACTAGAGCTGTCTTATTACAGAACAAGGATTACCTACAGCAATAACATTTGCTGGAATATTTTTCGTAACAACACTTCCTGCACCAATTGTTGTATTATCACCAATTGTAACCCCTGGCAAGATAGTAACATTACCACCAAGCCAAACATTATTACCAATTGTTATTGATTTTGCAGATTCTAACCATTTAATACGTTCATCTGCATTTATAGGATGTACTGCGCAATAAATACCACAATTAGGACCAATTGCCACATTATCTCCAATTTTAACCTTCGCACAATCTAAAATAACCAAATTATGGTTTGAATAAAAATTATCACCAAGCTCTATGTTAAAACCATAATCACAGAAAAAATTAGGTTCAATTGTTAAATTTTCTCCCGTAAAACCTAAAATCGTCTTCAATAAATCTTTCCGTTTAGAAAATTCATCATAAGGTAAATTATTATAGGACTGACAAAGCATCTTTGCCTTTATTCTATCTTGCAAAAGTTCTTCATCTGCAGGATTATACAGTTCACCATTAAGCATTTTTTGTTTTTCAGTCAACATAACTAGCCAATCTTATAACTAACTATATAAATCACAAAATAATACAACAGTTTATTTTTACACAAAATAAGGTAACAGAAGTACCAATCTATTTATAACATGTAACATACATAAACAACAAGATTATTGCCCATGTTACTCACAAATTATCACGCAATTTTCTTGAACAAAATATTAAATGGAGCGTAGGGGATTCGAACCCCTGACCCCCACACTGCCAGTGTGATGCGCTACCAACTGCGCTAACGCCCCATATGTATTTATATGCCCAATATAAATAAAAAAACCAATTTTCGCAATAACTATTGACGTAAATTCTTTATACGGTAATATTTAATCATTGGGGTTCCAATATTGAAAAAAGAATAATGATTTAACACTATCTATGGGCCTGTGGCGAAATTGGTAGACGCACTAGACTTAGGATCTAGCGCCTTCGGTGTGAGAGTTCGAGTCTCTCCGGGCCCAATTACTAAAAAGAACTTGGTTATTACCAAGTTCTTTTTTTGTTTTATTAGTTGGGTGCAATAAATTGCACCTTACTATGTTAATATACTGAGACGAAATTTAAACAATATGCAATATGATTAATGACACATTCCATCTCTCAAATTTTTGAGTTCTTCCACTAATTTGTTAAAATGATAAAATCCCGAATCACACTTTCCTTCTGAAAGCTTTTTACATTCGTCTATAATTTGTGTACATACTTTTTTCATATCTGTATAATGCAGACGCTTTTTATTTTTACCAAATTTTTTAAGTACAATATCAAAGAATGTTCCAAGCTCTTCTTCTCCACGCCAAGCTACACATCTAATCCACTCAGGAGATAAATTCCTTTTGTTACTATTAAAATGGTTAATCACTTCCAAATTAATTAGACCTCGATTGTTTTTATTAACAGGGGTTTCGTTCAATACAATAAAAAAACCTTCAACACTTTTAGCAGAATTCTTTTTTAGCAAACAGGTTTTTAAAGCTTCTAATCCTTTATTATTAACAATATTTATACCAGAAGTTGTTAGTTTATTCAAATATTGCTTAGGTTCTGGACTTATGCGATAAACTTTCATAATTACCTCCAAATTTATAAGTTTTTAAAAGATATCAATATTAAATCTTGTAAAAATATTTTTTGCTAGATATGTTACAAATCATTATCAATAATAATTAATTGTAATAAAAACTTAGAAATCACATCAAAATCTGTTCGAGTAACGTCAACTTGCGTCCACCACTCAAAAGCTTCCTTAGGGAGGCTTTTTTTGTTTGTAAGTGGGAAAATTTAATATCAAAATCTTAATAATTATTAATAGTTCACATGAACCTTCAAAAATAAGGACAGATTAATTAATCTGTCCTTATTTTTGAAGGTTCATG
>JAZSES010000117.1:0-3384 GCA_045531805.1 Candidatus Limenecus sp.
ATTATCAAAAGAAAAAACAGCATCATCAGGATTTACATATGATGACACAAATCCAGAAAGCGAAGAAGACCAATTAAAATACAACTTGGAAGATGCATTGATTACAGTATCTGATAAAATAGCAGATTGGAGATTCGGTGATAAAACACCAAATAGATTAAAATTGACAGTAGTATTAGACGAAGATGAACCTATTGGTGTTGGTTATGTTTATGATAGTAGAACTCATACTGTAGAAAAAAAATCAACAAATGCTATTAGTATAGTATTACAAAAATCAAGAACAAATGAATTCGGTATAGATGCAATTACAGCATATCCTGAATTACAACCAAATATACAAGATGATATGAAACTTCAATTTGACAAAGAAAAAGATGGTACTTCACAACGTTATGTGTTACCTCAACCTGAAAGTATAAAAATAGAACCATTACATCTTGATGAATCAACAATAGAAAGAACTAAAACATATCAAAATACAACCAAAAAAGAAGCCATGGATGCTATCAAACGCAAATGTGGTGCCATCGCTAAATTTATGGAAGAAGATGAAATAAGTGAAACAAAACCAGATGAACCATCTTACGAATAAAACAAACACCAGCTACACATTGTAACTGGTGTTATTTTTTAACGTTTCTTCTTTTTTGTATAAGATTTACGCTTACGATGATATGTTTTCTTTTTCTTATTGGTAGAATTAGCAGCATCATCTACATCATCTTCATCTTCAATTTTAACCACAGGTTTTGATTTATTAGGGTCCACATATATAAGACCACCCTCAGGATTAAGCTTCAAATTAGAAACCACCATTTCACGACGTTTAATTGCAGTTTCAATATATTCGATGCTATAATTCTTTACAATACGTTCTTTATCACCATATTCTATCAAATCATAACTTGTAATACCACCATCAAAACCACGCTTTTTGCCAACACATATCATTTTTTTCACTTTATTTTCAACCTGATTCATAATACACCTCATATTCTGATTTATCAATTATATACAATATTATAAATCTTCATTTATGAGATGTCAATATAAAAACCCAACCAAAAACCAAATTAGGTTCAAAGTTGGGTTTAAAATCTTTATTCACCTGGAACAGTAGGACCAGAATTTTCAGCATCAAACTTTTGTATCTTCCCGTGATATACTTTCTGGTGTGCCACCAAATTTAGCGATAGCTGCAGCTTTTTCGGTATCAGAAACCAAATCAGACTGCAAATACGATTGTGATACTGGTGGTTTACCAAAAGCTTCATCAGGTAAATAATCATCTAAATTAAAATTTTTAGGTTTATCAACTTTTACATCTGATATGTCTGAAATAATAAGACTTTTAGCCATAATTACCATTTCCTTTACTTACAAAACCTATCCATAAGAGCATTAACACGCTCATCGGTACACACAATATTCTCATTCCGAAGATATTTACCGCACTCACCTTTTATCTTTGTTTTAGATTCAGTCGGTTTTTCCATGGTTTTCATCTCTTCATCTTCACGTCTTTCTATTTCATCCATTTCTTCTTCAGTATGTAAAACCAAAGAATCTGGGTCTACATGATGCATTTTAGCATCTACAACCTTAGGCGAACGAGATTTAACTCTACGTTCTACCTGTTTATCCATATTTGCTACAACTTTAGTAGCAGCATAAGAAGCAGCATAAGCTGCAACAAAACCTCCTAAAAAACTACCAATTGGATTACCATTATCATCACGCATAAACATCAAACCTCCACTTGAATAATTAAACACCACATGTTATACTAACTATAACAATATTACCATATATGGACAAATATTGCAATACTCAAATTAACAGAAAGGAACTTACAAACTATATGACAAATATAAATCAACACTATAATCAGTCAATAGAAAACAAATCGAAAAATGACGTTTTAATACGTTGTATGACCTGTAAAACAATATTTCATTACAATGATTCTAATATACCACAAGGTGCAACATATGAAGCTAAATGCGAAAATTGTGGTACCTATATAAAACGAAAGAAATTATAAAAAATCAAAGGCTAACCATAACATTGTTATAGTTAGCCTATTTTTTACTCTAAACTATATGATTGACTCGACGGTTCAACAGTAGATGTTTCACTCATAAATTTTGCAATATCACCAGTTCTTATTATTGCAGAAACATCAGACTGTTTAGACATATTATACGCAACTTTACGATTGCTTTCTGCTAAAGCATTCATATTAACACTACCATTTTTGGCTACAATTCGATTGATACTTGTATTATTAACTACAGTATCAACACATAAAGTATCTTCGCCATTCACACGAATCAACGATTCTTGCTTTTTACCCGACTTTGTTTCACCATCTATTGTTGTTTGCTGTACATCAACAATAGAATTTGTCTTTACATCCACAGATGACACCATAGGCGTTCTCTTATAAATGTCAGCCATTTGTAATGTATATGGTAATACACGTTTATCCATAGGGTCCACTAAAGACTCACCATTATTACTCAAACCAACTTTACCTTCGAGGATAACAGTTGAACCTGAATGTTGAACTGTGAATAAATCATGACAAACACTATTCTTCATAATCGAATCAAATTCATGTTTATCCATCTCTGTAAAAGTTTTAGACCCTCTTAACCTACCAGTTGTAGTTTCCAATACATCAAAACCTTTTTGCTGACCATCTTCATCAAAAGTAGGAGAGCAGTGACATGATATACCCTTATGTGAAAAATAATGACTTTGTGTAGCTTTTATTTTCATTTCATCAAACGATACACCATCTAACACATCTTGTCTATAGCTACCGCTATTTGCAGAATTACACAAATCATTATACACCTGTTTCATATCATCATCACTCAAAAAACCTGATAATTTCTTAGGATATAATCCCATAAAAATCACACTCCATTCTATTTTTTATTGAAATCAATTTTACCATATATGGAAATAAAAATCAATAAAAAATAGAGCCATGTTTCAAACAAACATGACTCTACAATTTTTAAGCTACAGATAACTCATAATCAATCAATCTCAATAATTGAGAATTTCTTGGAGCTATCGGTGTATCAATACACTTATTCATAGCAGGAAGAGAACCATACATAATACATTTCTCTTTAGCTCTAGTAATGGCTGTGTACATTAAATTTTTACTACCAAAATCTCCAGGTAGATACAATAATGACGGTTGAACTGAAATAAGAACATTCTTATATTCAGAACCTTGCGATTTATGAATAGTCATAGCATACGCAAGCTCTACTGAATCCAAACAATCAACAACAGACAAATCATAACTACGATTATCGTCCATCAAGATTGTAACAAGATTATCCACATCATTATAATGTG
>JAZSES010000372.1:0-2817 GCA_045531805.1 Candidatus Limenecus sp.
CTTCTTCTGTTAGAAATTGTTTTTCTTTCATATCGTCTATACTTTGCAGAAAGTGTTTTTCGAAACAAAATATATTGAGTTTTTTTCCAAAATATTTTACTAGTGAAGCTAGAATTTCTTGTCTTTTGTCTGTGAGTGGACGGCCAACAAATGAAATTTCATATTTTTTGCCTTCCTCTGGTTGATATGCTTTATAGTTCACTGCGAGTGGTAGATATATTGAATTTGGAAGTTGTTCGCAAAATGATTTGTCCCATACAAATGAAAAAACATTTGATTTGTCTTTTGCTAGTTGCAAGTATTCTGTATAAAGCTCATGTTTTTCAACATAAGCCCATTTGCTATCAGGTTCGTCAGCAAAGTAATGAATTAGTTTGAACTTTTCCTTGTTGTTGATTATATAGTCAATCAAATCCATTTTTGCTGGTAATAAAAATCCGTAATCGTATCCGAATATTATATCAGGCTGAAATTTTTCAATATCTTTAATTGCTAAGTCACTTGCGTCTTTTTCGAGAACATAGCAACCATTAGCTTTAAAACCAGCTTTAAAGCCATTCATAATGAGCGACCCAGCTATGCTATTGGGACTTGTGATTAAAATTCTTTTCATTACTATATTGTACAGGGTTATACAATTATTTACCAGAAAAATAGTATTTTTGTTTTATTTAGAAATTCTATTTTTTATCATTTGACATGCAAAGTCTATTGTAGCTTGCGTTTGCATTGTGTCATAAAGTGCATTCAGCATAACGAAGTCGTGTACTGTTCCGTTTATTCTTACACAAAGAACATCAACACCCGCCATATCAAGCTTTCTTGCATAAGCTTCACCTTCATCACGTAGTACATCATTTTCGTCTGTGATGATAAGTGTAGGTGGAAGTCCGTGTAGTTTTTCAATATCAGCTTTTAGGGGAGATACATAGTATGATTTTTTCTCTTCTTTTTCTGATATATAGGCTTTTGTGAACCATTCCATTGCTTTGTGAGAAAGCCAAGGTCCATTTTTAAAATCTTTATAAGAATTTGTATCCATGTCTAAATTAGTTACAGGATAAAATAGACATTGAAATTTAATTTTGGGTGCTAGATTATCTTCTTGTGCTTTTATTGCGAGGACAGTTGCCATATTTGCACCGGCACTGTCACCAGCGATTATCATTTTTTCATTATCGATATTGAATTCTTCTGGATTTTCATTGATGTATTTTATAACTCCATATATTTCTTCAAGTTGCGTTGGGTATTGATATTCAGGAGCAAGAGAATATTCTGGAAAGATAACAACAGCATTAACTTTATTTGCTATTGTTCTAATGAGCATGTCGTGAGTTTCTTTTCCACCTAGTATCCATCCACCACCGTGTGCGTAAATTATTACTGGTAATTTCTCAAAATTGCCAGCAGGGCGTACTATTCTTACGTCTACATTGCCTGCTGAATTTGTTAATAACGTTCTATCCTCAATTTCAGCTGGAATATTTTTATGATTTTCGCTTTGTAGTTCGTTTAAAAATTCTCTAGCTTTTTCGGGCGTGAGCTCATATAAAGGTTTAGCTTCTTTATTTTCAAGTTCTGTTATAAATTCTTCAATTTTTGCGTTTAGATTTGGTAAATTTGAATTTGGTTGTGTCATAAGTTTCTCCCATTTTTCTTTGAAAATATCAACTTGATTCGAAAAAAACATCAGATGAAAGTCTAAATTTTGTATTATAATTTTTTTATGAGTAATTTTGAGTTTTTACGAAGAGTTAATGAAAATTTATATATAATTGCATACGAAGCCGAATGTTTATTCAGAGATGAATATTTTGAACAGTGTATTACTCAGACTAGACGTTTGGCGGAGAATATTTGTCGTGATGTAATGTTTGGTAGATGTCAGCCGTCAGATAGCTTTGATGATATGTTAGCAACTTTGAAGGATACTCCTGCTCAAAATGATTTTGAAAAAGAATTTTTGGATGATTTGTATTTTTTAAAAAAAGCTGGGAATTCATCTGTTCATTCTCTAACAGTTAAGCAAGATGGCAATGCTGCTTTTGATTGTTTACAACGAGCATTTGAAGTGTCGCTTAATTATGCAGTATTTAAAAAAGGATTGGATTCAAAATATCTTCAATTGCAATTTGATGAGGAACTTTTGGCTACAGGACGACCTGGTAAAAAGAATTTAGCTCTAGCTGAAAGATATGCTGAGGAAAAATCTAAATCTAAGAAAAAAACTAAAAAAGATAAAGTTAAAAAAGTATTTGCAAAAAAGAAGAATAAAAAAAATGATAAAAATACTGATGTTGAAGTAATTGAATCTACAAAGAATAAAAAAGTAAAAAATAATACTACAGATGAAGATAAAAAGCCTTTATGGCGAGAAATATTAGAAACGATAATTGCAGGCATGATTGTTGCTGTTGTTTACTTTTTGATTTTTAATAAATAATCTTAGTGGACATCCGAGAAAAATTCGTATGAACGAATTTTTGACAAAGTGAACCATTGAGTCGCAGACGAAACGAGTGAACCTGTCTGCAGAGCTGAGTGGCGTTTTGTTCACATAGTGAAGACATTTTGCACGAAATCAAAGATTTTGGCAAAAGAAGTCAAAGGTGAGTAATTGCTGGCTGCGTTGAACGTATTTTTGGACGGACGAAGTCCGGAAAGCGAAGATAACGAGCCGACTGAGCCAAAGGCTCAAAAGGCGAGACTATATGAGCGTAAAGAAAATACAAGAAGCCGGCAGCAATTGCGACACTAGATTAGATAGTTTTATACATTTTATTGTATTTGACGTTTAATATTTTTTCTTATATC
>JAZSES010000269.1:0-3290 GCA_045531805.1 Candidatus Limenecus sp.
ACCATAAAATAACATATGATCAATTTGACGATTTCTTTTTTTTGATGCTTCTATTGATATTTTTAGAGTGTTTTTTAGTGCACTTTGTCCAATGTATTCATCAAGTTTTTTGGGGCGAATATTGTTTTCAAAAGATTTGTCAAATGCAATTTCTTCTGTTTTTAAATCCTCGCTTTTCTTTTTGGGGCGAGGTTCAAAGTTTTTTTGTTGATTTATATTTGTTTCATCGTTGTCTGAAAAAATTGCCACTATTAAAAAAATCCTCTGTCTGATAGTATAATTATAACAGAAGATAAATATTACAGGAAAGAGCAAATTATGTCTAAGAAAACAGCAATTATTATTCCATCTAGATATGCATCTACTAGATTGCACGCAAAACCACTCATTGAAGTTAATGGAAAACCTATTATTCAGTGGGTTTATGAGAAGGCTTCTGCGGTAAAACAGGCTGATATGGTAATTGTTGCGACTGACCACGAGGAAATTTATAATTGTGTAAAATCTTTTGGTGGTTGTGTTGAGATGACAAAAGTTGATCACAAGTGTGGTTCAGATAGGATTGCAGAAGTTGCTGAAAGACATCCTGATGTTGAATATATTGTAAATTTACAAGGCGATGAGCCAATGATTACGCCAGAAAGTATTGATAGTGTAATTACTGCATTAAAAACTGGAGAGAATGCAGATATTGCTACTTTGCTACGGGTTATTGAAGATAAAGATGAAGTGGATAATCCAAACCTTGTAAAATGTGTTATTGATAACAATAATTTTGCTTTGTATTTTTCTCGTTCCAAAATTCCTTATGAAAGAAATTTTGACGAAGCTACTTTTTATGGACATATTGGGCTTTATGGTTACAAGAGAGATGCTTTATTTAAAATGACAGCTTTGCAACAAACAATGCTTGAAAAAACTGAAAGTTTAGAACAGTTGAGAGCTTTGCAGTCTGGAATGAGAATTATTACGTCTGTTGTTGATTTTAAGCCAATAGGCATAGACACCAAAGAGGATGTTGAGGAATTTAAAAAAGCATTGTGCCATTAGATGAACAATTATGAAAGTATTTTTAACAGAATTTCACTATAAAAAAGAATATAAGTCGTTTAAAGAAGTTGTGCAATCCGTATTATTGTACAGTGTTCTTTTCGTTCCGTCTTGTTGCTATTTTGTAGTATCCTCTGCTAGAAATTTTTTGTATAAAAAAAATGTGCTGAAATCATACAAACCAAAAGCCTATACAATTTCTGTCGGTAATCTTACTACAGGTGGCACTGGAAAAACTCCTATTACTGCTGAAATAGCCAATTATTTGACAAAAAAAGGTGAAAGACCTGCTATTCTTTCTCGAGGTTATGGGGGTAAGCTAAGAAACAAGGATGTTAATGTTATATCTGATGGTAAAGATGTCTTCTACAGTGCAATTGATGCTGGGGATGAACCTTATTGGTTAGCTACAAATTGTCAAGGAACTTCTGTTTTAACCTGTTCAAATCGTATTAAGGCTGCAAAATACGCTCAGGAAAAACTTTATTCGAATAGATTGATATTGGATGATGGATTTCAACATCAGAAGATGAAAAGAGATTTGAATATTCTCGTTGTTGATTCTCAAAAACAGTTTTCGAATGGCTTTGTTTTACCGTTAGGTGCTTTACGTGAGCCATTGGCAGAAATTAAACGAGCGGATAAGATAATTGTTGTTAATAAACGTTTTAATGATAAGTCTGCAAAAGCTTATGCACGTTATTTGAGAAAAAAATACAATAAGCCCTGTTTTGTTTGCTCTATGGTGCCAGACAAAGTTTATAACATAAAAACAGGTGAATTGATTGCTGATAATACGCCAGTTGTTTCGTTTAGCGCTATTGGACAACCAGAACAGTTTTATAGCCTTTTGAGAGGTTATGATGTCATGGCTACTAGAGATTTTGCTGACCATCATTTATATACAAGAGATGATATTAATGAGTTAATTTCTTTGAAAGATGCTAATAGTGCAAATGCTTTAATTACAACAGAAAAAGATGCAGTTAAGTTGCAAGAAATTATTGATAATGATATGCAGATATATGCTTTGCGTTTAAAACCATCGTTGGATTTGCAATCTATTTTGAACGAATAATTGGAGTTTATTGATATGAAGAAAAAAATATTGGTTATGCGTTATAGATTTATTGGAGATACCTTACTAACTGTTCCATTTTTGCGTAATCTCCGCTATGCTTATCCTGACGCTCAGATAGATATGCTAGTTGCACCAGTTTCTGGCGAAATAATTGAAAATTGTCCTTATGTTGATAATTTTATTTATTTTGATACAACAAAAAAACATAGATATGAAAATAAAGGTAGTGAGAAAAAGAAAGATTTTTGGTCTTATGTTAAGCTATTGAAATCCAAAAAGTATGATAAGGCTTATGTTTTAAAACGTTCATTGTCTAGTGCTTTTTTAGCATTTGCGGCAGGTATTAAAGAACGTGTTGGGTTTGATACAGAGGGTCGAGGTTTGCTTTTAACAAAACGAGTTCCTTATGTTGATAACAGGCATGAAATAGAATGCTTTTTGGATGTATTAAAAGCCGATGGTATCCAAGTAAAGGATGATTATTTAGAGAATTGGATTGCTGACAAGGAGATAGAAAACTTAAAGTTGGTTTTGGCTAAACATTCTTATGATTTTAATTCACTAATCCCGAAAGTTATTGTACATGCTACGAGTGGAAATAGAAAAAAAGAATGGGCAAAAGATAAGTGGGCAGAAATCATTAAATGGTTAAGTGATGAGAAAAATGTTCAAGTTTTCTTTAACGGAACAAAAAATGATAGTGTAACTTATGAAGAAATTATGTCACATTTAAAAAATAATGGTTTAGAGTTGAAGTTACCACCTATTAATCTTTGTGGTGAGTTCTCATTGCGTGATACTTTGGCTTTTACTCAGTGGTGTGATATGTTGGTTGGTTGTGATAGTGGCAATTTGCATATAGCTGCTTCAGTTGGTACGCCAGTTGTCGGTATTTATGGTCCAATGAATACCAAAAAATGGCGAGCTTGGGAAGATAATGCTGTTGTTATTAAAATGGACTTGCCTTGCCAGCCTTGTGGATTAAAGAAAAAATGTAAAAATGATTATCGTTGTATAAAGGATATTACTATTGAACAGGTAAAGCTAGAAACAGAAAGTGTTTTGAGTGGACTAGATTGTAATAAAATGTCCGAGAAAAATTCGTGATAAGAAGAACTCTGTTCAAAAGTTGCCTGTGGCAAGTTTTGAATAGAGGTAG
>JAZSES010000342.1:0-3572 GCA_045531805.1 Candidatus Limenecus sp.
ATTACTGGTTGAAAACGGCGTTCAAGAGCTGCATCTTTTTCTATGTATTTACGATATTCGTTGATTGTAGTTGCGCCAACTGTTCTTAGTATTCCCCTTGCAAGCATTGGTTTTAGCAAATTTCCAGCATCCATTGATCCTTCTGTTGCACCTGCTCCAACGACTGTGTGTAGTTCATCAATGAAGAGTATTATTTCTCCAGATGAGGCTTCAACTTCTTTTAATACTGCTTTTAACCTTTCTTCAAATTCTCCTCTAAATTTTGCGCCAGCGACTAGTGCGCCCAAATCTAGAGAAATAAGTTTTGTATTTTTTAAGCCTTCAGGAACATCTCCACGTACAATTCTTTGAGCTAATCCTTCAACTATAGCGGTTTTACCAACACCAGGTTCTCCTATTAGTACTGGATTGTTTTTTGTGCGGCGGTTTAAAACTTGTATAACTCTTCTTACTTCTTCGTCTCTGCCAATGACAGGGTCTAGCTTTCCTCTTTTTGCCAACTCTGTAAGATTTTGTGAGTATTTTTCTAAAGCTTTAAACTTTTCTTCTGAATCTTTTGAGTCAATTTTGTTTTGACCTCTTATTTTTTTCATTTCATTTAATATTTTGTTTCTGGTAATACCAAAGTTGTCGAAAACTTTTTTTATTTTTGAATTATCAAATTGGGTTATGGCAAGTAATATATGCTCAATACTGACATAGGAATCTTTCAATGCTTCGGCTTCATTTAGTGCTAATTCTATCAATTTTATAGTATCTTGTGATAAATATAACTGTTGAGTTGATACTGGCTGTTCGACTCTTGGTAAATTATTTAGCTCGGACATTATTGTATCTTTAAATTTTTGATTATCCAGTTTTAATGCTTGTATATAGTCATATGAAATTCCATCACGACTTTCTAGCATTGCCATTACTATATGAGATGGAGTCATTTGTGTGTTTTGGAATTTTGACATTAATTGTTGTGCTGAAAACAAAATTTCTTGAGTTTGGTTTGTAAGTTTATTGAAATCTATCATGATGACACCTCACTTAAAATCTTATATCTTCATTTTAAGGATGTTTTTTCAAAAATCAGCAAAAATTAATTTTTATTTAATGATTTGTTAGAGTAAAGTTTTGATTTTTATGTACCAACTTATAATCTGAGAACACAATGTAATTGTGACTATAATCAAAACTAATGCAATCATTAACTTTTCTGGTAATAAAAAATCTCGTCTTTTTTCGTTTGATCTTGAAAATGTGTAATAAGGATGTTCTGTGAAATCCAATCCTAGGTGTACAGCTTTTTTATAATCATCCTTTGCTTTTGAGTCTTCGTTTAGTAAATAGTAAAGGTAACCTCTTTGGTAGTATAACTCCCAAATGTCCCCTCTTCTTTCTATTTCTGTTGTTATTGAAAGAATTTCAGCAACATATTTGTTTTTATTCATTGCCACTAGCCTTTAGCAAGTCTGTTAAATTTTTTAAAAACCAATCGCCCACTGAGCTGATTTTTGTGTTGATTGTGAAACTTGCTCTAGAGCAGTATTTTTTACAGGGGCAGTTGTTGGTGTTGCTTTTACTTCAAGTACATTGTCAGCTTTTTGCAATAAATGTTGCTTTTGCATCGCTTTATCAACATTGTAATATGATTTTAAATAGTCAAGCTTGTTTTGTAACTCTACATTTTCATCATTTAGTGAAAGAGTTTGTTTTCTATATTTGTTAAGTGTAATTTCATTTGCTGTCACAAAGTAGTAGCTAACTGCAGAAGCTAGGATAAAAATAATTAATATTGCACATAGTGTTTTGTTTATTCGAGCTATTGCCATTTCCTTGTGTGTCTTTTGTTTTGGGAAATAACCATCAATAATCGGATTTTGTATTGCCGATGCGGTGTATTGTGTATTGTGATTATAATAACGATTTCCTCTGGAATCTATTATAGGTCTTGTCAATTCAACTCTCCCATGACGATATTTTTCTAGCTACCCTCAACTTTGCAGATCTTGATGGAGGGTTCTCTTTAATTTCTTCTTCTAACGCCGTAATTGGTTTTTTGTTAATCAATTCAAGCATTGCCGGTTTGCATGTACAGACTGGGTCTGTAGGCTTGCATCTGCAATTGGATGCATAATGCTTGAAACATTGTTTCACTAGTCTATCCTCTAACGAGTGAAAACTTATTACACTAATTATAGCACCAACAGATAATAAAGTAAGCACTTCGTTCAATGTATTTTTAATATTCTGTAATTCTTGGTTTACTTCTATTCGTATTGCTTGGAATGTTCTGGTTGCGGGATGGATTTTTTCTTTTGTCTTGGGGACTGCAAATTTAATTATATTCGCCAGCTCTACTGTTGTTTTAATAGGTTTTTGAGTTCTTGCACTTATGATACTTTTTACAATTCTTTTTGTGAATTTTTCTTCACCATATTCACTTATGATATGTATTAAATCCTCTTCACTGTAACCGTTTACCACATCGTAGGCACTGAAATCATTGTCCTGATTGAATCTCATATCAAGAGGTGCATCTTTCATAAAGCTGAAACCTCGTTCCTGCTTGGTTAATTGGTGATATGATGCACCCAAGTCAAAAACGATACCTCCAGTTATTTCTTTTATATTTAAATCTTGTAACACTTTTTTAATATTTGTATATGACTCTTTCACAATTGTTAAATTTTTGTAATCTTTGAGTCTGTTTCTTGCAAATGCAATTGCATCATTGTCTATGTCAAAAGATATAAGGCGACCATCTGGTTGTATTTTTCTTAAAATTAATTCACTGTGACCACCACCACCTAGCGTTGCATCTACATAAATTTTGCCAGGTTCACAGTTTAATGCATCAACGGCTTCATTTGCCATTACTGTATAATGTTGAAAATCTGTATTTGTATTATTCATATTCTAATTTTATATTAAAGATATTTTTATTACATGATTTTGGGGTCTAGGAAAAATTCATTTGCAAAATAATTTATATTAATATCTTGTTGTGATTTTTTCTCTTTATCTTTTTTATTAGAAGATGATAACATTGCATTAGCTACACCTTTTTTACCGATAGAGTATGCTAAAGCTTTTTTTATTGGATTTTTAGATTCTGCATTTTTTTTGTCTAGTTCAATAAGTTGATCGTGATTTTTGGCCGTAAGAGGTACTCCGACAACTTCTCTTGATAATGAGTCATTGATTGTTGAGGTTATTGCGGTTAGCGTAAATGCCCCTGCAAGGCTTGAGTTGCAAAGTTTTGATAGTAGATTATGTACAAATGCAAGCATATATGCTGATACTGCAATTCTTGATATTTCTTGTGCTGCCCTGTTTTTAGCACTTTTGTTTGCATCTTTTCTGTTATCATTGCTGTACTGCATAGTTAAATTGTATGCATCAGTCATCAAGAATAATGTTGTTATTGCTCTTGATAGGTTAATATTTACTTGTGCAATTGTGTTGCCGTCGTATTCAACATGCTTTGAACCGTCAGCTGCTAGTACTGAGTCTTTCAGTAATTTTTTAATTTTTTCTATATCTTGGTGTAAGTATGTACCATCTGGTTGAATTGTTATATT
>JAZSES010000256.1:0-3618 GCA_045531805.1 Candidatus Limenecus sp.
AATTGTTCATATTTAAATTTCAATATTAAATATAATCATCAAATAAATCTTTTTCATACTTCCAACTATTCTTAATTCCAGACATCAGACTTCTTCTTCCGAAGTCTGTTTTTTTACTTAAATTTATCTGACAAATTTTACTTGAAATGATATAATCGTCTCGTAAAAGTTTTATGGAGCGAATAAAAATGGAATATAAAGGTAAAGCATTTAAATTTGGAGACAACATTTCAACAGACCACATTGCCCCTGGTAGATTATTTCATTTGCGTTCCGATTTAAATGAGTTTGCAAAACATGTGTTAGAAGATGCAGATGAAACATTTGCTTCTACAATGAAAAAAGGTGACTTTGTTGTTGCTGGCAACAATTTCGGATTAGGTTCTTCAAGAGAACACGCACCACAGATTATTAAAATTGCAGGTGTATCTGCAGTATTGGCAAAATCCTTTGCTAGAATTTTCTACAGAAATGCTATTAACATAGGTCTTTTACTAATTGAATGTGACACAGACAAAATTTCTGCTGGTGATGAACTTGAAGTCGATATAAAAAAAGGTGTAGTAAAAAACCTTACCCAAAACACAGAAATAACTTTTGCAGCATTGCCTGAAGTAATGATAAAATTGCTAAACGATGGTGGACTTATTGAACACCTAAAAAAACACGGTGATTTCGATTTAGTTTAGTCTTCTTTTAAGATAGGAGAGGCTTTAATTTTCTCTACGTACATATCAATAATGTTCTTGGGTAGATACATCATTACACCTTCCCAGTTATAAGTATTGATTTTTTCACCGTTATTTTGTGCAATAAGATTTTCAACAACCTTGTTTACATCTTCACAATTGTAATGCTCGTTAAAATACTCTTTCAGTTCTTCCGTTTCCAGAGGAAAGAAGCGTTTACCTCTTTTATAATGAGCAACATGAGACCCTGGGTCAGCTTCAGATTCAATGCGTAATGGTATATTATTTTTTAGACAATATTCAATTTCTAACCTATCAGCTAAACGCCCAATCCCTGAATACTTTTTATCATTGTTGTTCTGCAAAAAAGCAACATTAATCCCCTGAGCTGAATCAATGGGCAAAAATTTCGCACGCTTGGAAAAGTCTTCAATTGTGACATATCCAATTTCTTCAGACAAATCTTCTCGCATAATATGATAACTTGTTGTCCAGCCACCATCAAACGTAGACAAAATTTTTACATCAAGAGGCTTCTTGACAAGCTTACCAGTGTTTTTATCAATAACCCGCTCTTGAACTTGTGCATTCCATTTTGGATTATAATGCAAAACCAAAGGTTTCTTCTCTTGATTTTTATCATCAGTCTGAAGCACAATATCCTGAGTTTTCGACATATCAACAACAACATTGCCCTTATATGTAGTGTAAGACTCAAAATCAAAAACTTTCAGCTCAACATTCCGCAAATTACTTTTATCGCGTTTAAGATGAATTTTGCTTGTTTGCTTAGGTTTTCTAGAGGCAAAAGTGAACTTACTCTCATTATTTATGTTTGTAATCGAATATATTTTCATAAACTAATTTCATAAAAATCTAGCTAGTATACTCGTATAAAATCCAAACAAATTTTTTTTTGCTACTAAAATAATCTAAACTACACACAAACTGGTTGTATTTTGGATATTGCCTCAGGCAAACGACGCATCATTCTATTGGTTTTGGTATCTAAGGCAACACAAGTAACCTCGCCTATAATGTAAACATCATTAGTTTCTTTGTTACGCAAAGTTTGCTTGAAACGAATTGAACAAGACTTAATCTCATCAACTTCAGTTTCTAAAACAACAATATCATCTAGTTTAGCTGAACGTTTATATTTTATATTCAATTCAACAACTGGCAACAAGCAACCTTCTTCTTGCAATCTTGTCAAATCAATCCCCATAACTTTGTTCGTATATTCAATACGGCCTGCTTCTAACCAACGCAAATAAGTTCCATGCCAAACAACACCATAAGCATCAGTATCTGCATAATAAACTCTAAATTCATCAAAATGTTTCATGTTAAATATCCTTAATCAAAAAGACCTTGAATCTTATCAGAAATTTCCTGAGGATCAATTTCATTTGTAACGTTATTCAAATCCATAGCAATTTGGTACAACTTAGCCGCTTCAACCTTGTCACCTTTTATTGCAACTGAACGACCCAAGTTATAATGAGCAAGTGCATAATTTGGATTATAATGAATAGCTTTTTCAAATAGTTCAATAGCATTTTGAACTCGACCCAAATCATCAAGATAAATTACACCCAAATTATTGTACGCAATATCATAAGTAGAATCATATTTTATAGACAATTCATATTCTTTTATTGCTTCGTTAATATCACCTTTACCCCAATGCAAGAAACCAAGGTTACAGTGAATTTTCGCATTAGTTGGATCTAATTCCAACGCTCTACGATATACAGTCAAAGCGTTATTATACTCTTGTTTGTCATAAAAAGCACTGCCTAGATTTATAAAAATATCAATGTCTGTTGGTGTCAACAAATAAGCAGACTGATAAGCGCAAATCGCAGCATCAGCATTTTTCTCTGCCTCTTGAAATACATACCCAAGCGTTTGCGCAACAGCACTAGTCCATCTAGGACGAGGATTCAATGTAATCGCGTTCTGATAATAGGAAATAGCTTCTTGTGTATTGCCTTTTAGATAAAGTATATTCGCGAGATTACAATAATACTCGGCGGCATTAGGTTGGATATCGATTAATCTTTGATAAGCATCAACAGCACTATCTAAATCGCCTAATTCTTCATACACAGAACATAGTGAACGATATGCCGTAATGTTTAAACTATCCAATATAATTGCCATTTTATATTCTAAAATAGCATCTTCATATCTACCCATTGAACGATAAATATCACCCAACAAGCAATATAAAAGAATAAAGCCTGGGGCTTTCTCTAACGCTTCCCTATAAATATCAACAGCTTCATTAACACCATTTTTTGCAACCATAACCCAGCCTTTAAACAACATTGGCAAAAATTGCAAATAAGAAATAGCTTTACAAACACTTTTTATTGCCATCTTATCAAATGGTAATGTTAAAACTGACAACCAAAATTCCAGATGCCTATTTAAGGTAATACCAAAGCCCTTAACAGACATGATACGAAATAAATTATATCTTAAAAAATGCGCTCTTGATGAAGCAAAAGGTCGTAGCTTAATACATTTTTGTGCAGCATCCATCGCATCTGGGAAATGTGCTTTTTGAGTATGACAACAAGCTAACATATAATAAGACTCTGAATTTTTGTTGTTTTTTTCTATTGCTAAATTAAAATAATTTATCGCTCTATCTATTTCATTTTTGTAATAGAAAGCCATCCCAATTTTGTGATAAATCTCAGCAGAATTGATATAAGATTCAAGAGCTCTTTGATATTCAGTAATTGCCTCATCTAAATATTGACGAGCCTGATGAATATCCAAATGCCATTCAATATACAAATCACCTAACTTTATGTGCAAATCTGCATTCGTAGGGTCATTTGCAAGTTCAATTTGGCACTTTTCTATTGCTTTTTGGAGTGCATTATTTGTTTTAAAAGTTATATTATTATTC
>JAZSES010000018.1:0-3414 GCA_045531805.1 Candidatus Limenecus sp.
TTTGCTTTTGGTATGGGTGTTGAAAGACTTGCTATGTTGAAATGGGCTGTTGATGATATCAGACTATTCTTCAATAATGATGTAAGATTCTTGAAACAGTTTTAAACTGTTTGATATTCTAGTTATTAAAAGCCTGTTCCTTACTTATTGAACAGGCTTTTTTGATTAGCAGATATTAATAATGTTCACAATAAAAACATAACTACAAATGCACCAAATATTAATGCTGGGCCATAAGGTATTACTGTAAGATTTGTTCCTGTTTTTATTGAATCAATAACTAATTTACAGCTGTATAAACCAATGCTTGCAACTAGTATATAAGCAAACCAATGGAATAAGTTTGATTGAAAAGCTCCAATATGTTCTCCCAACAAAAACAATGTTGTTGCAATAATAAACAATAGCATTGTTGCAAATATTTTGTAGTTTTTATCTTTAAACCACTTGAATAAGAAAACTGGAATTGCCATCCCACCCCATACAAATATGCTCAAAATTAGTATAACAATGGCATTTGTTATTCCCCAAAACGCACCTAAAGCGCCGAGTATGTAAGCATCACCCTCACCAAAACAATCTTTTTTTGTAATTAGTTTTGATATAAATGCGATTAAGCACATAATGCCAAATCCACCAACTAAGCCTAAAAGTGAATGAATAAAGGCTTGGTATATAGATATTTTTGTTCCAAATGCCCAAAAAGCTATTTTGGTAGTATTTTCTCCTGAGATATTAAAAAAGTTATATACTAGTCCCAATATCATTAGCAAATATGCGTGACCATCAAGAATAACTTTTTCTTTTATATCTGTAACTGTCATCACAATGCAAAGAGATGCTGCAGCCATAAGGAAAAACATGTTTGTAGAAAATCCATATTTATAAAATATTCCAGTGAATATTAAACCTGTAAAAAGTTCTACAATTGGATATTGTGGACTTATTTTTTCATCACAATATCTACATTTCCCTTTTAAAAACAAATATGAGAATAACGGAATATTGTCATACCAAGCTAGTCGATGATTACATTTTGTACAGTGTGACGGAGGAAGAACTATTGATTCTCCTGATAAACCTCTTAGCACGACAACATTCAAAAAACTTCCTATACAAATGCCTATAATGAATGTATATACAGTCCAAAAAATATCCATTATCTACACATCCGCTTGTTTTTCACCGATTATATCGTGAAGTAGAGTAAGTGCTTTTTTGAGTTTTCTAGAAACTTGCATTTGAGAAAGGCCTAATTGAGATGCTATTTCTACTTGACTCATGTCTTTAAAGTATGTTAGTTCAACAATTGTTTTTAGCATTGGCTCAATATTTTCCAAGCTTTCTGCCAGCATCATTCTATCTTCACATAAACTTTGCATATTTTCATAGCTTATATCTGCTATTTTATCGCCCCAGTTTGTGTAGTCATCGTCATCCTGAAAAGCTATCTGGTCAAGAGAGATTATTGTTTTTCTTCTGTCTGCATCAATTGCTTCTTTCACCTTGTCTACTGGTACATCCATTTTTGAAGCAATTTCTTTGTCAGTAGGCTTTTCACCCATTTCTTCTATCATTTCCAATGTGAGTTTATGCACACGGTATGCAAGCTCTTGTATTGCACGAGGCGCTTTTATCATAGAAGCTTTGTCTCTAAGATAGTGTCTGATTTCTCCAGTTATTAAGTAAGTTGCGTATGATTTAAAGTTTTTACTTACTTTAGAATTGTACAAACGAATTGCTTTTATAAGTCCTACACTGCCTACTTGGATAATATCTTCAACAGGGTCGGTACTTCTTCGTGCTAATGTTCTTGCTATTTTTTTTACAAGTGGCATACAAGTCATTGCAATCAGGTTTTGCAAGTGAGCTTTATGCTTTTCTGTACTTATTTTTTGATATTCTTCAAGCCAAATTGACACTTGTTCATAATCAACCAATTTTGGTGCGCTTTCTGATAATATTTTTGTACCAAGTTCCGACACTTTTGTAATTTCCTCTCTTCTACAGTTTTATTATATCATTTTACAAAAAAATTTGGTAAAATGAATACTATGAATAGAGAAGAATTAAAATTAGAGATAATAAAGTACGGTAAAAAGCTTGGCGAAAAAAATATGACGCCTGCAACTTCAGGAAATATAAGTGTAAGATGTGGAGAAAATGTACTTATATCTGGTTCTGGTACTTGCTTGGCTGATATGGAGCAGAATGATATTGTTCTGATTGACAAGCAGGCTAATGTTATTGAGGGAACAAAAAAAGCATCTTCAGAAAAGAATTTGCATAATGCAATTTATGCAATGCGTCCTGATATCAATGCAATAGTACATTGTCATTCTCCTTATGTTTCGGCATTTGCCGTTGCTCATGTCCCGTTATCAAAACCTATAATCTCAGAAAATGTTTTTTATTTTGGTGAAATTCCACTTGCACCATATGCACTCCCTGGGTCTGACAAGTTGGTTGAAAATACTGCACCATATTTTGTTAAGCATAATGCAGTTTTGTTAGCTAATCATGGGATAATCATTGGTGCAGATTCTTTGAAAAATGCTTATTACTTGATGGAAACAGCTGAAACTTTTGCTCAAATATATTTGAATTCAATGCTTTTGGGTGGAGCAAAAGAACTTTCAAAACCAGAGATAGATGAAATATACAAACTTAGACAAGCAATGGTAAATTCAAAATGAAAATTACCGGTGGTTTTTTGCGTTCAAGAAGTATAGAGTCACCCTCAGGTGACAATGTTCGCCCTACACTATCACAAGTGCGTGAAAGTATATTTAGTTCTCTCTTTTCTCTTATTGATTTTGATGGAAAAACCTTTTTGGATGTGTTTGCTGGCTCTGGAATAATGGGTTTTGAAGCTATATCTCGTGGGTTTTCAAGTGCTTGTTTTTTAGAAAAAGATAAAAAAACATTCTTGTTACTGAAAAAAAATGCTTCCAAACTTTCATTGCTAAATGAACAAGTTGATTTTTATTTTGGTGATAGCACAAAAGTTTTGAAAACGTTTGGAAAGAGATTTGATGTTATTTATGTAGACCCACCATATCAAAGTGGCTTATACGAAAAGGTTATGGATATTATTTTTGAAAAACAGTTATTAAAAGATGATGGTGTTTTGGTGCTTGAACATCCCAAAAACCTAGAACTGGATTTTGAAAAATTTAATCTTATTAAACAAAAAACATACGCTGATAAAACAATTACGTTTTTGTGTCGAATATCAGAAAATTAAAACTGTAATGGTGGATTGTTGGGAATAAAATGGAGCAGCTCATAAGCCGGGTTCTGTTTAGATAATTATCTGTCTCGACTTACAGTTACCTGTAAGCTCTAGCGGTTTGTCAAAAGATAAGTCGGATCGTAGCCATGTCGTTCTGTGAGCCAAGGAGTTGGGTTCTT
>JAZSES010000412.1:0-4678 GCA_045531805.1 Candidatus Limenecus sp.
CCGACTTAATATTCTTATGTCTAATGAAATGCCAACTGACCCTAAATTGGTTCAAGTTATTAATTCAATAAATACTGAAAACATGCAGGTATCTTTACAAAATACAAAATGGTCAATATATGATTCACAAGAGTTATTAAATGAATTATTTTTTGAAATTTTATTTAAAAAATTTATAAAACAATTTGCTGAAGATAACCCTAATTGTACAGATGATTGGGATAGTATCAAGGAGTGTTATGTTCGTACTTTTGACAATAATACAGACTATTTAATATTTATAGAGCGTTATGCAAAAATTAAAAATATTCAAATTCCTACCAATCTTGAAAATTCGATAAATAACTATATAGATGAATTAACTTTAGAAGAACAAACAAATAAATATAAGCAATTAATTGATAATAATGAAAAATTAACAAAGAATAACATAGTAATAGAAGATATTGATGGTTTAGATGGCTTTGCTTTTGAACATCTACTCGGAGCTTTATTTAAGCAAATGAATTATAAAGTTGAAGTTACCAAAAGTAGTGGCGACCAAGGTGCAGATATAATTATTTCAAAAATGGGAAGAAAAACAGTTGTTCAAGCTAAATGTTACTTGAATAATGTTAGTAATAAGGCTGTTCAAGAGGTTGTTGCCGCTATGAAATTTTATAATGCTGATGCAGGTATGGTGGTAACAAATAGCTATTACACAAAAGGTGCAATTGAACTTGCTAAAGCTAACGATATTGCACTATGGGATAGAGATAAGCTTGCTCAAACTTTATTAGCATATCCTGTTGTTTTAGATAAAATAAAATAATTCAAAACTTGACTTCCAACTGCTTGCAAGTGATGAATAGCACAACCCAAAGGAGGTTGTGTATGGAAGAAAGATTTGTTATCAAAAGAAAAGATTTTAAAAAGTTAGAACGATATGCTGAAAATATCTACAACACAGCAGTTGTGATTGATTATTTTTGCTCATCACAAAAGGAATACGAAGAACTTTATAACCTAGCACCTGTCGTAAAAAACCTACGTCGTGATGCAGACCAAGTTAATGCATTTTTTATAAATTACCCTGAAAGTATAGACGAATAATTATTCCATTATTTTAAATTTTCGATTACATACTTTTAATTACATTTGCATAAAAATTTATGCAAATTTTCTCTTTTCTTCCATAAAAACAATATTTATAAAAATTTGCCCTAAACTCTTTTAGTAACTTAATTTAACCCTATTTTATTAAAATGTAATTGAAATTCATTCAATTACATTTTTTAGATTTTGTTTATCTACTTCCCTCTAAGTCGGAAGTAGTTATTAATAGAGGGAAGAAAGTACTTCCCTTGAAGTGGGAAGTAAAAAATTAATGTAATTGAAAATGTAATCGAAAATTTTCGATTACATTTTACAAAAACGCTAAAATTCAAATATACAAAGGACATTTGAGGGACAAATCAAGGACAAGCAAAGGACACAAAACGGACATTTCGTCCATCACTACTTTGTCCAACCAAAACCGAGGGAAGTAGCCTCAATCTCAACCACCGAGCCAATCTCACTTCAAAATTTCAATTACATATTTTTCAAAAATGTCCGTTTATCTATAATTGTTGTCTGGGGTATTTTAATGAGTGGTTTGGTCGGAAGTAATATTATAAAACTGTCATGCTGAACTTGTTTCAGCATCTTGCCAACTTAGCGTGTCTACTACATTCTGGCAAGACCCTGAAATAAATTCAGGGTGACAATTAGGGTGGAAGTTTGCAATTTCAAACTGGACGAAAACGGACTTTTGCTGGACTCAAAATTCCACATCACTCCACCTTAATCACCTCTCAGCAAACGTGACATTTAGTCACCTTTGCTACGGCAGAGTCCATCTAGGGAGGAAAGCTAGATTTATTCTATATTTACTTCCAAGTTCATAGAAAGTCCCATTTGGGAATTTTGAGGGTAAATTAAAAAAATAGGTTGGCATTACTATGCCAACTATAAAAAGTCGGCTTGGTAAAGCCGACCTATTTACTTGTTACAGCTTGCAAAAACGGATAAAAACTTAAAGGTCGGGTTAAACCCGACTTCTTTGTTTATACTTTAGGTGCTTTTTTAAATAACTTTGTAAAAAACTTTACAGTTGATTTAAAAATATTTGTTTTTTTAGCTGTTGTTTCAATATTTTTTGCGGTTGAAGTTGTTATCGTATCAGGAATTGATTGTGCAAGCTTTGAACTTTTTTGTGATGCAAGGCTAGACGTAAACATATCTGCATCTGGCAATGGAGTAAACATAACTCCTTTATATTGTTTTTTCTTTATTGGTTTTCTTGCCGCTACGTTACCCCTCCAATCAGGGAAAGGATAGCGTTCTGAATAAGGAAGTTTTTCTACTTCTGTACTTGGCGAGTCTGTTGGTAATCCACCATATAAAAACATGTCTATATTCCTTTCTTGATTATATTAAACCATCTAAAAATATTTTTTGCTAGTTAAATAAAAATTATTAAACTAGCTGTTCTTTCTTCTCAAACCGAGTGTTTATTTACATTTAAAAAGATACAAATAATTACCTCCTAAAGATTTTACTTCTTTAAATTTTAATGAGTTAATTTTTAGTTGACCATTAAATGATACTTGGCTGTTATAATTGGTATTCATATTCTTACCACCTTTCTTTTCTGTATATTCTAAAACTCCTAAAAATTTTTTTTTGCTAACTAAACCAATAATTCCCAAATCCACAGCGGGTAGGGTGCATCGTTTGATGCACCGACAAATTTATCAAACCCACTGTTCTTTCTTCTCAAATCGAGTGTTAAAATACACACGACGAAAACGGTCGGAAGCCTGTAGACTGGGGTAGAAACCCCAACCTACTCACTGACAATCCCCCGTAGTGAAGGAATTTGAATCAAGTACAAAAAAGTCCAATGGGGGGTATTTTGAATGAAATATATGAAATTTAAAAAGATACAAATAATTGCCCCCTAAAAACTTTACTAATTTATTTTTGTATTTTAATATCTGAATGTTAGTTTAATAAGAGGTAATCATTTGGAATATACCTTAAAAAATGGCAAAAGCGTGATTGTACGAAAAGTAACAGTTAATGATGCATCATCAATTATAGATATTATCTCTACTGCAGATACTGAAACAACATTTTTAGCAAGAAATCCTGGAGAATTTTGTATTACTGAAGAACAAGAAAGAATCTTTATACGTCAAGTATTAAATGATAACAATAAAGAATGGTATGTTGCAGAGTACGATAGAAAAGTTGTCGGTCAATGTTCTATAGGATTAATAAGTGAATATAACCGTTACCAACATAGAGCAGAGATTTCACTTGTAATTTTAAAAGATTACTGGGGACTTGGTATTGGCGGAAAGTTGATACAAGAATGTATTAGTTGGTGCATGGATAGAAATGTAATACAAATTGAGTTAAGAGTTATTGCTGATAATAAACGAGCGATAGATTTATATAACGCTTTTGGGTTTAACACAATAGGAACAATTCCAAAAGCCATGCGATATGCGGACGGAACATTTGCTGATGAAAAATTAATGATTTTAGAATTATAAAAATAAAACTCTTAACCAACAGTCTTTATACAGCGCAAACCCGTGTATTTTATTGTCCTTTTTTTTAATTTTGAAATTTAAAAAAGGTGCAAATAATTGCACCATTCCAAACTATTACTTTATAATAAAATCCGACATAATTTCATTTATTTTTTCTGCATATGGTCGTACTTTCTCAGACATATCTATAAGACAGCCCAAAGTAGGCATATCCAAACGTCTAACCTTAGCATGAATCATGCTAGCATCTTCATAACTTGACATATTTAACATCAGTTTGTTTATTTTTTTATTTTTTTCATTTTCAATTACCTTGACATCGTTCAAATCTAAAAAGCGCCCCTGTTTGCTTAATTTGGGTCGAACACTTTCTATTATAGAACCTTTTTTTAAGACAACTTTGCTACCTAAAATAGAATCTTTGATATTTTTATTAATTTTAAGCGCCAAATCATCTTTGTGCCAAATTAAATCGACAAAAGAACTTTTTTCCAATGTATCACGATATTTCCAAAATTGTTCTCTAGTTTCAGGTTTTATTTTACCAAGATTTGCTACAACGTCAGAAGAAACCCCTTTAAAGTTAAAGCTTGTAGAATAATCACCACTTATATTCATTAATACCTTCTTTCTAGAATCTAAAACATTCTCATTGTAAGCTTTAAAACTTATAAAAATTAAATTTGTTAATATATTACAGAAACGTTACACGTTCAAATGTCCTCCAAAGATAGATGATGCAATTAATGTAATTATAGAAATAAAACGTATTTTCTCACATCTCATTCTGAGTTTATTTGACTACTTTCATTAGCGAGTTAAAACAAGCTAAAGAAAATGTCTGAATTTCTACAGACTCCTATCAAAACCCCAAAAAGCTAATTCATCTAATCTAGTGTCGTAATTGCTGCCGACTGAACGTAGCCAGCAATTACTCACCTTTTCAAGACGCCACTCAGCTCTGCAGACAGGTTCACTCATTTCGTCTGCGACTCAATGGTTCACTTTGTCAAAAATTCGTTCACGTCACTTCGTTCCTTATCACGAATTTTTCTCGGACAATTTTTTACAACAAACTAAATTCATATATAATA
>JAZSES010000015.1:0-2316 GCA_045531805.1 Candidatus Limenecus sp.
AACGGTAAATATATTATTTAAATGAATATTCAGAATTGATGGCAATATTGGTCTTGCACCAGTTGCTATAGCAAGTTTATCGTATAAGACTTCTTCTTGTTCACCTGTCTTTGTATCTACAATAATAACTTTATGTTCTTCTGGAATAATTTTAGTACAGCGTTTATTCAGATGAATATTAGCACCTTTTTCAATAAACTGTTCTGGTTTTCTAACGATAAGTTTATTGACATCTGGTATTAATCCTTCGATAAAGTATGGTAGACCACAAGCTGAATAAGAAATCATATCTTCTTCAGTGTACAAATCTATTTGAAAATCACCATTAGTACGTAATAATTTTGCTGCAATTTTGGGGCCGGCTGCAACTCCACCGATAATTACAATTTTTTTCATAACGCTATTTTATATTTTTGTTTTGATTTTTTCAATACCCAAAAGTCTACCCATTTCTTCTAAAAAAAAACTACATCAAATAGAGGAATTTACTACATTTTTTATAAAGTTTTACTCAAAAAAACCGATAACTCACATGTAGAGGAAACAGAGAAATGATAAACAGACTTTCAGTACTTTTAATACAAGATGATATAAGAGCAATTGCTGATATTACAGCTACTTGCTTGGACGCTGGTATTAGTGAAAGACATATCTTTTCTGTTGCAGAAGCTGATTCAGCTGAAAGATATTTAGAAATTGCAGGAATATCTTGTGTAGTTGTTGATGCAAGTCTTTACAATTATGTTGTTTCATCAACAATAGAAAAATTCTCCCAATATTACCCCATTAAAACTGTAATCACAAACGCAAAGCCAGAACATAAGACATTGAGAATGTTGAATGACAAGTCTTTGGCCTTTGTTGATACAAAAGAAGAACTTGTAAATGCGATTTTCAATCGTGATGTTGATTACGGTTTAAGACAAGTTTTATAGTTTTATTTTATCATCCCTGTTTAGACTGTGCTGTTGAACCCCTATTCAACAGCTTTTTTTTATTGACTTTTACAAAAAAAGTATTAAATCATAATCATACAAACAGATGTAGTCAGTTTGAACAATATCTAGCATAATCATGTTAGATTATTAGACTCTAGAAGAGTGCCTATCCCCATGCCATTCGTATACAGACTCCAAAAGATTTTGGACTTTAGAAATAGAAAAAAGGAAGAACAACTTCAAAAGGTTCGTGAAGCGCAGGCGGTTGTACTTAAAATAGAAGGTCTGATAGAACGCAATAATCAAGAAATTGCCTCAACGCGTATTAATATGCGACAAGCTGATTTCACAATGTATGAAGCTTTTGACAACTATTTAAAGCATTTATATGTGAAAGGTGAACAACTTGAAGTAGACAGACAAGAAGCCCAAGAAGCTCTTGACGTAGAAAAAGAAAAGCTCCGTGAGCTCGAAAAAGCGGTAAAAGTTCTTGAAAAACACAAAGAACATTCACGGGAAGCTTATCTAGAAGAAGAAAAACAAGCAGAGTTAAAAAGATTGTCTGAAGTTGCAATACAAAAATACTTTGCGAGAACAAGAGCAGAGCAAGAAGAAGAACTTGCCGAAATGATGAAAAATCCTGAATACAATCAAGATATGTAAGGAAAATTTTGAATGAATATCTCAACAAGCACACAATCAAGTACAGATTCAATGCAAACACAACAGCCCACTGTTGATAAAACCAATTCTGCAAATAATACTGAAAAAATTAACTCTTCAAAAGCTGAAGAAAAAAAAGAAGAAAAGGTTGCTGAAAAACAAGGTGAATTCAAAAAAGTTCTTGAAGAACAAAAAGAAACTGACAAGGTTAATGTGCAACAAAATAATCAAAATATTAACCCCAATATGTCTTTGGATGAACAAATCGCAAATAAATTTTCTTTTGATACTACAGGGATAATGAAAAATCTAAAGTCTTCAATGAATTACGATACAATTAGCATTTCAAAAGATGATGCAAAATTTTTCGCAGATTTGGTAGAGAACAAACAGTTTGCTTTACAACAAAGTGGTGACAAAATAGCATTGATAAGATTTGCTGATGAAATAGGTCCCTCATACAAAGCTCAGCAAACATCTCAGGTACTTACTGATTTAATTTCAAAAGCTTACAATGAGCAAAAACCAGTTAGGATAGATTTTGACAATAATGTATCTGTAATTTTAAAAATTGATAACAAAGGTAAAGTTTCTGCTGAGTTTATTCCTGGCGATAAAGCCGTTGAGGCATATCTTCGCAATAACATTGGGTATTTGAAACAACGATTTGATGAGCAAAATCTTCCATATAATGACCTATTATATAGACAATCAA
>JAZSES010000148.1:0-11238 GCA_045531805.1 Candidatus Limenecus sp.
TTGAAAAATTGTATAATGAAGCAAAAGAAAAATCCTTTTTAGGTATTTGTGTCAATCCAATAAACGTTGCCAATGCAAAAAAATATCTGTCAAATTCAAAAGTAAAAATAGTTACAGTAGTAGGTTTTCCTCTAGGTGCGAGTCGTAGTGATGTAAAAGCATTTGAAACAGAAAAAGCTATAGAAGATGGTGCTGATGAAGTAGACATGGTTTTGAATGTTTCAAAAATGAAAGACAAAGACTATGATTTTTTGAAAAAAGATATCGAAATAGTAAAAAAAGCTTGCAAAGACAAACCGTTGAAAGTAATCCTTGAAACAGACTTGCTAACCAAAGACGAAATTGAAAAAGCTTGTGAAATTTGTGTTGAAGCCAAAGCAGATTTTGTAAAAACATCAACAGGCTTTGTAAAAAATGGAACAGGCGCAAAGGTAGAAGATGTTGAACTTATGGCAAAAATAGTAAAACCTCATGGCTTGGGTGTAAAAGCCTCTGCAGGCATCCGTTCAAAAGAAACTGCAATTGCAATGATTAAAGCTGGTGCAGATAGACTCGGAACAAGCTCTGGCGTTGCAATAGTTTCATAAAAACAAGTTTAAAAAGCTTGTACTTTTTTACTAATTCAAATTGAGTTTACAAAAGTTTTTCGGTAAAATTTACTCAGGGAAGAGGAAATTTATGAAGTTTACATTTGATGAAATAGTAAAAGCAATTGATGCAGAAGTCATACGACATGTTAATACCGCAGGCGTTTACACAATATCTACCGATACTAGAAATATAAACACAAGTAATATTTATTTGCCACTTAAAGGTGAAAAGTTTGATGGACATTCTTTTATCCAAGATGCATTAGATAAAGGCGCTCGAGGTTACATTACTAGTGACAAAAAAGCTATTTACACTGACGCAAAATTTGTTTTATACGTCAAAGATACATTAACTGCATATTTAAAATTAGCTTCTTACTATAAATCAAAAATAAATCCCATTACCATTGCTATTACAGGCAGTTCAGGCAAAACAACAACAAAGGAAATGGTTGCATCAGTAGTTTCTCAATCCTACAAAATGCATAAATCTATACTTAACCACAACAATGAAGTTGGACTATGTCAAACACTGTTATCTATGCCAAAAGATACAGAAGTCCTTGTTGTTGAGATGGGAATGAGAGGTTTAGGAGAAATAGAACTCTTATCAAAATATGCACAACCAGATATAGCAATTATTGCAAACTCAGGAACAGCTCACATTGGAAGATTAGGTTCAGTAGAAAACATTGCAAAAGCAAAATGTGAGATAGCAAAACACCTACACAAAGAAGGCCTCTTACTTGCTCACGATACAGAACTGATTAAAAATACAAATAAATTTGAAGGGCAAACTTTATATCTTGGATTAAATTCAAAAGAGCTCTCTGATATAAGTTTAAGTCCGTCATCAAGTGAATTTGTCTACAAAAAATACCCGTTCAAACTAAACGTTGAAGGAGAACACAACATCCAGAATGCTTTGTTTGCAATTAACACAGGTCTAAAACTTGGTATAAAAGAAGATTTGATAGCAAAAGGGCTTGAAGAATACCGTCCGATTGAAAAAAGATGGGAAATAACAGAGATTGCTGGGTACAAAATAATAAATGATAGCTATAATTCAAACCCAGAATCCTTAAAAGCCGCTATTTCTGCCTTTCTTTCTACTCAAAAAACAGAACAAGTTAGAGTTTTGGTTTTGGGCGACATGAAAGAACTCGGTGAAAATGAAAAAATTTACCATAAAGAAATTGGTGAATTTATAACTAATTTCGAAAATGTAGAAGTTTTAACAGTTGGGGAATTAGCCAAACACATAACCTCTGGTTTAGACAAGAAAAAAGATATAAAATCAAAAAACTTTGAAACAAATACAGAAGTAGCAAAATATATATTGGAAAATCTCCCTGCGGGTACTACAATGTTACTGAAAGCGTCACGCTCAATGAAATTTGAAGAAATAATTACGGAGTTAGATAAATGAAATTAGCAATAGTAGCAGCATTAGTGGCATTTGTTCTAGCATTGCTATTGGGTGTTCCTTATATAGAATTTCTTAAAAAGAAAATGCTTGGACAATATATTAGAGAAGAAGCACCTGAAAGCCATGCAAAAAAAGGTGGAACTCCAACCACCGGTGGTATTTTTTTAGTTTTTGCTGCAATATTAGCATCTGTAATGTGTTTGTTCATGGCAGAAAAAACTTCAACCGGTGCATTCCTTATCCTAATTACATTTATATTCTATATGTTTGCAGGATTTCAAGACGACGCACAAAAATTTGCACACCACGCAAACAAAGGTCTAAGCGCACGAGGAAAACTAATTCTACAAATAGCAATCGCCTGCTTGCCTGTAATGTTTGTAACCATTAGTGGAAGAACTTTTTTGACTTTTGGTCCATATACACTTAACTTGGGGTATTTTTACCCAATATTCGGAATATTTCTAATAACAGGCGTTTCTAATGCAGTAAATTTAACAGACGGTTTAGACGGGTTGGCTGCTTCAAATATGGTCATTTCATTAACTGCTTTGGCAGCAATAAATCTTATAATGGGTAATGTAGACTTGGCAATAATTTGTATGTCAATAATGGGAGCTTGTTTGGGCTTTTTATACTTCAACAAACACCCAGCAAAAGTATTTATGGGCGACACAGGCTCATTAGCTCTAGGTGGAGTATTAGGAACTTTAGCAGTTATGGGTAAATTTGAACTTTGGCTTATTCCTATTGGAATAATTTACCTTGTAGAAACTCTATCTGTAATGCTTCAAGTTACAAGCTTTAAACTAACAGGAAAAAGAATTTTCAAAATGAGCCCTATTCACCACCACTTCGAACTTTGTGGTTGGAATGAAACAAAAATCGTAAAAGTATTCGCATTAATAACACTTTTATTCAGCTCAGGAGCAGTGGGATTATTTTGGTATTTAAATAAATAAGGCATAAAAAATGATAAGAAAATGGTTCGACAAAAAAGTTTTAATATTAGGTTTATCAAAAAGCGGTATTGCAGCAGCAAAATACTTAAATAGTAAAGGTGCAGACTGTTTTATCACAGAAAAAAAACCTCTTGCTGACAAAGATAAAGCTTTGGTAGAAGAACTCAATTCTTTGGACATAAAAACAGAATTTGAAACACATTCAGAAGAATTTATGTCTGACGTCTATATTGCAGTAACAAGTCCTGGAATACCACCACAAAGTGAGTTGATGCAATTGCTCAAAGAAAAAAACATAAAGGTTATTAGCGAGATTGAACTAGCATATTTGGAAACACAAGTACCATTTATTGCAATTACAGGAACTAATGGAAAAACGACAACAACAGAACTCACAAATTTTATACTAAACAAAGAATTCAAGGCAGAAAAATGTGGAAACATCGGTATTCCCCCTTGTTCTCTAATCGTTGATGATAAAAAAGAAATTGATTTTCTTGTTTGTGAAGTTAGCTCATTCCAACTTCATTATAGTCCAAGCTTCAGACCTCAAATTGCCGTATGGACAAACTTTACACCTGACCACATAGATTGGCACAATGGGCTTGATGGTTACTTTGAAGCCAAAGCAACACTATTCGCAAAAGAAAAGAAACCAGGTTTTGCAATATTTAATGCAGAAGATGAAAAACTTTTGGAATTTGGTAAAAATTACAACGGAGAAAAATTCTTTTTTGGAAAAGAATTTGAAACAAACTGTTCTTACATAAAAGATGGAGCAATTTATTTTAAACGTTCACCAAAAAATGAAGAAGAAAAAATTATAGAAATAAAAGACATTCCTCTAGTTGGAAACCACAATTATCAAAACGTTATGGTATCTTTAATTTGCGCAAAAATTTCTGGTGTATCTAATGAAAAAATTGTAGAAGCAATAAAAGAATTTAAAGCCCCAGAACATAGATGCGAATTTACAGGAAATATACTAGGCAAAGACGTTTACAACGATTCCAAAGCAACCAATCCAGAAGCCGCCATCTTTGCTCTAAAATCTTTTGAAGGAAAAACATTAACACTGATTGCTGGCGGAACAGACAAAATGACTGATTTGACAGAATTTTGTGAAACAGTAAAAAAATATGTAAATAAAGTTGTACTATTGGGAGCAGCAAAAGACCGTTTTGAATCAGAATTAAGAAAAAATGGGTATAATGAAATAATAATTGCAGACACTTTTACAGATGGAGTAGACAAAGCATTTGCAACAGAAAGTGAAGTAATTTTATTGTCACCTGCTTGCGCAAGTTATGACATGTTTACAGGATACGAGGAACGGGGAAGAGTATTCAAAGAATATGCCTTATCAAAGAAACAATAGAAGACATAATAGACAAATAACAGAAGAATATCAAAACCCTCCAGAAAATGTGGTTTTGTCACCGCCTGATACAACATTAATGGTTGTCGTAGCATTTTTGATAGTAATAGGTCTAATGGCCATCTTTAGTGCGGGCGCGCCAAAAGCAATGGATTATGGAGAAAATCCAGCATCGTTTGTATTTAAGCAATTTGTCTATTTAGTAATGGGCTTTTTCGGACTTAAATATCTAATGGGATATGACTATAGAAAACTAAAAAAATGGGCAATTCCATTTGCTTGGTTTGTAATAATAATGCTTTTTCTCGTTGATTTTACGCCTCTTGGCGTCATCGTAAACGGTGCAAGACGATGGATAATGTTAGGTCCTGTACAATTTCAGCCATCTGAAATGACAAAACTAGCAGTAATCATGCTATTAGCAAATGCTTTTCACAAAGATAGTAATATTTTTGACAGTAGAAAATGGGCAAGATATTTTATACCCATAATTATAATGATAGGATTAGTATTCAAACAACCAAACTTATCAATGGTAATCTTATTGTTCCTAACCTCGATGGTAATGTACTTGAGTGTTGCAGGCTCAATAAAACACTTGATTGCATATCTTATAGCACTACCATCTTTGGCTATTGGCGCATTTTTTGCTTTTGGACAAAAACTTTTGCACGGCTACCAAATGCAACGTATACAAATATGGCTGAACCCTGAAACTGACCCATATGGAGCGGGTTATAACATCATACAATCTCTTGTCGCTTTTGCTGCAGGTGGTTTTTGGGGTGTGGGTTATGGAAACTCAAAACAAAAATTAGCATGGTTACCTGAAGGACATACTGACTTTATTTTTGCAGTAATAGCCGAAGAGTTGGGTTTTTTAGGTTGTTTCTTAATAATCGGTTTATTCTGGACATTCATACATAGAGGCATAATAATCTCATCACGAGCTGGCGATATGTTTGGAAAACTTCTTGCAGTAGGCATAACTCTTTCAATAGGTTTTCAAGCATTTATCAATATGAGTGTATCAAGCTCATTCATACCAGCAACTGGTGTTCCTTTACCATTTATTAGTTATGGTGGTACATCTCTTGTTGTTTCTATGTGTATGGTTGGTATTTTATTGAATATTTCTAAAAAAAGAATAAAGAGGCTAAGAACATATGAAAGACAATTCTAAAAAAAGAACATATTTTGTAACAGGTGGTGGAACTGGCGGACATATCTATCCAGCAGTTGCAGTAGGTTGGGCATTACAAAAAGAGCCTGATACAAAAAAAGTTTTTTATGTAGGAAATCCAAATAATCTTGAAAAGAAAATTGCAGAAGACAAAGTTTTTGATTTTCTTGGTGTAAATATATCAGCAATGCCAAGAACAAAATCTTTTGAACTCGTAAAATGGAGCTTTCAATTGTTATTTGCAACCATAAAATCAATTGGATACATAATAAAGCATAGACCTAGTCTTATTTTTGGTACAGGTGGTTATGTTAGCGCACCAATGCTTTTTGCAGCTCTATTCACAAGAACACCTATTGTAATCCACGAATGCGATGCTATTGCAGGGAAAGTATCAAAACTTTTTGCACCATACGCAAAAGCAGTTTCAGTAGCTTTTGAAACATCAAAAGATGGTCTAAAAACAAACAATTTACAAGTAAATGGAAACCCTATAAGAGAAGAATTCTTAAGCACTGATAGATACAAAGCTAGACAAGAATTAAAACTAAAAGATAAACTTACAATAATAGTTATGGGTGGCTCGCAAGGTGCAAAAAAACTAAACAAAGTTCTTGTACAAAACCTAAAAGAGCTTTTCAAAAAACACGACATTCAAATTATTCATCAAACAGGTATGAAAAATTATGATGAAACAGTCAAAGAATTGAAAAAAGTTTATCCAAACTATACAGAAAACTCTAGATATATTATCAAACCATATTTCAAAAAAATGTACCTACCAATGCTGGCTTCAGATATTGCAGTTTCACGCGCAGGTTCATTGAGTATATCAGAGATTTGCGTATCTGGATTGGCTTCAATACTAATACCATACCCATATGCAGCAGCTGACCACCAAAGAAAAAATGCAAAAGAAATGGAAGAACTAAATGCAGCATTGTATTTGGATGATACAGAATGTACTCCTGAATCTTTTATGGAAAAATTAGAAGCCTTAATCAAAAACACACAGAAAATGATTGAACTTCAAAACAATGCAAGAAAATTAGTTCGATATGAAGCGACAAATGATATTGTTGCACAAATTAAAAAAGCTTTGAAATAACAAGTTTTCATACAAAATAAGAAAACCGCCATCTATTTGGCGGTTTTTCTTTTTGTTAATGTCGTCAATAACAATCTATTTGATATCTTTATCCTTTAATTTGAAACGGACAAGTTGAACATCTCGCCTTTGGTACAAGAACCAATTTATCTTCCAAATCATACATTTTTGCGATACGAGTTATTAGTTTTGAACCACAAACAGGACACTCCAAATCTTGAACATCATTTGCTAAAATTTGATTTTTTATAAACACCATCTGTTCGGTATCAGGCATAAGTGACAAATCAGGGTGCTTTTCATATTGTTTCAAATCTGCAGGCTTCAATTTCAAAGCTTGAGCCAATTTTTGTCTTATTGTAGATGCAAGAAAAAGTTCTTTTCCACTTTCAATTTCTTCAATTAGCTCCAAAGGCAAGGCTGACTTTTTAGCCAGCCCTGTTTGTGACAAACCTATTTTTTCTCTCAATTCTGACACAAATTGTGCCAAAGATATTTCTTGAGTAGAATTTTCATTTGACATTAAGCTCTTACTCCTTTTTTAGAAGATTGTCTTTCTCTCCACCAGTCAAGAGCTGTTGAAGCAAAGAAGATACTAGAATAAGTACCAATAGCGATACCAACAATCATTGCAAGTACAAATTCTTTTGTAGTTTCACCGCCAAAAAGATACAACGCACCCAATGTAATCAATGTAGTCAAAGATGTATTAATACTTCTAGCCAATGTTTGGTTCACACTAGCATTAACAATCTCTGGGAATGTAGCTTTTTTCGCAAGAAATCTACAGTTTTCTCTAATTCTATCAAATACAACAATTGTATCGTGGTTAGAAAAACCTATTACAGTAAGTACTGCGGTAATAAACAATGCATCAATATGTACATCATAAAAAATACCAAGAATTGCGAAAACTCCTAAAACAAACAATGCATCGTGCGCCAAAGAAATCAAAGCAATTACGGCATAATCCAATTGAAATCTAAAAGAAAGATAAACAACAATACCCAAGAAAGCAAGAGCCAATGCATACATTGAATTTATAAACAACTCTTTACCCAAAGATGGCCCAATTGAACTAACTTGAACCAACTGAGCTTCTGGGTAATCTGATTTTATAACATCACCCATTTTCTTTTCAGTATCAACATCATTACTTTTAAATGCAGTTTTTACAGATATAACTGTAGATGGTTTAACGTTTTCTGCTTTTGAAATAGTATTATTTGATTTCAATATTTGAATTACAGGGTTTTCAATACCAGCATCAGAAAGATTTTTTCTCAATACTGCAACCTGTTCGTTTGAAACATCTTTTTCTACAGAATACTGAGTAATTGTACCACCAGTAAAATCAATACCAACCTTGACAGGTAAGTGTTGTGGCGAAGTAGCCATCAAATAACCCATTGCAAATAGCCCTGGAAGAATTAACAATATGGAAAGTCCAAACCAGACCCATCTATATTTCACAACATCAATCCATTTGTGTTGATGTAAAACTGTTTCACTCATTATATTTTCTCCTTAATTAGTTTCTTTTCAATTCAGTTATTGATTAATCAATAATACCGAATTTTGCTTTTTCTTTCTTAGTTTCAGTCGCTTCATAAGCTTTTCCGATGTCAGATTCTTTGATACCGAACCAAGATGGGTGTTTCAATTGACCAGCACCAAACAGCAAATGCATAAAGTTTTTGGTAACAGTAATTGCAGTAAACATACTGATTAAAACACCGATAATCAAAGTCAAAGCAAAACCTTTAACAATACTTGTTCCCAAGAAATACAAGATTACACAAGTGATAATAGTTGCCATATTTGAATCAAAAATAGAATTGAATGCTCTATCAAAACCAGCATTGATAGCAGTAAACAATGTTCTTCCAGCTTTCAATTCTTCTTTTGTACGTTCAAAAATCAAAATATTGGCATCAACTGCCATACCTATACTAAGAATAAAACCAGCAATACCAGCCAAAGTTAGTGTTACAGGAACTATTTTAAACACTGCAAACACCAATAATGAATAAATAACAAGTGCAATATTCGCAATCAAACCTGGTAAGCGATAGTAAAGTAGCATGAATATCATAACTAAACCAATACCAATCATACCAGCGATTTTACTTTTTTCTATACTGTCAGCACCCAATGTAGGACCAACCAAACTTTCTTCGATAATTTTTGCTGGAACAGGCAAAGCACCTGCGTTCAACAAGTCAACCATTTTTTTCGCTTCTTCATAAGCAAAGCCACCTTCTCCACCAGAAATTTGAGCGTGACCACCCAAAATAGGTTCTTGAATAGTAGGAGCAGATTGTTCCACGCCATTAAAGAATATTGCCATTGGTTTACCTACAAGTTGTCTTGTAAGTTCAGCGAATTTTTTTGTACCTTTATCAGTAAATTCAAGAGCTACAACCCATTGTCCATTTGGACTTGTAGAAATTAATGCTCTTTTTACATCCTTACCAGTCAAACCTGTAGGAACCCAACCTGAAGTACCGTACAAATCATTTGGATCTTTAGCCTTTTTGAAGTCCAACTCAGCTGTTTCACCCAAAAATTCTTTTGCTTTTGCAGGATCAGAAATGTTTGGAATTTCGACCAAAAGTCTTTTTTCACCTGATTGTTGCACAACTGTTTCAGCTACGCCAAGAGCGTTAACTCTGTTTTCGATAGCAAACTGTAAACTACTCATCATATCAGGAGTAATTTTTGCAATTGTGTCTGTAGTTTGTGCTTCAAGTACAAGCCTTGAACCGCCTACAAGATCCAACCCTAATTTTGTAGGCATTTTGATTATTACAGCAACTGATGCAATCACCAATGCTACAATAAACCAAAACATTAATTTCTTGTTTTTCATCTTTTTGCCTCTCTTATAGCCCTAGTCTAGAAATTTACAATATTATTTATAAAAGTTAGTTATCATTTCCCCAATTTAAGGGTGTAAAAACTCCCTTTTTAAATTGCAACAAAATCTGTTTTTACTACAAATTTTTCTTAAACAATTTAACCACTTCATTGTAGCAAAAAAACAAACTTTACAGTAAAAATTACACACAAATAACCCAATTGGACATAATCTTGTTATTATTCGTAACATTTACTCAAAAAAATAAATATAATTAAAACAATTCAAATTACTACAAAACTGCAATAAAAGTATTTACAAAAAAGTAACCTAGTTACTTTGACCAGCCCTATATCCACACCAAGCAAAAATTGCAGGCATAACTTTTTCCAAGTGTAAATCTTTAACTATAGGTATCTTTGCAACAACCAATGCACCCAAAGCATCATCCATATTTATAATAGAGTCTTTTAGAGTCAATTTTCTATCAGGTTCTTTGTCTTTAGGGTCATTGATAATATTTGATACAAAAGCAGCCAAAGGCATACCAGCTATCAAAGATGTTGCAATAGTGGCAACTTTAACTTTTTTTGAGTTCTGATACTTAATATTATCTTCCAACAATTTCATCCCACCACCAACTAACATCGTTGGAATAGTAGCATTCATAAATTGGAAAACACCCTCTTTAATTTTACGTTTTTTATCAGCTTTTTTGTCAGCAAGAATACCTGAAACTACACCACCAACAATACTGGTTGTACTGAGAGCAATAACTTCTTTAAGCTCATAATTAACTTTGAAAATATCTGTTAACTTTTTCAATCCATTTTGTTTTTTTGCAAAATAAATCATTGGTATAAGAGTAGACAAAATAGAACCAGCTGCAACTTTTACCTTCTTGTTAGTATCAGGTTCTTCTACGCGGTGGTTTCTTTTATAACGTAAAGTTGAATATACATTTTTATCCTTATTAACAGCACTTTGAAAAGCACTGAATACATTTGATTTTGGTCTGTTATTTACTGTAATGGCCATATATTATTTATTTCATATAAAAAATTATTTTCATTCTTCTATGCTAATTCTACCATAATAAAAACTGTAAATATAAAAATTTGCTATTTAATTATAAAAATGCCAAAATACATCAAGAGGAGAATATTATGATTATAGACAAATTAGAAAATGCTGAATTTTATTATGGACTAGGTGAAAAATACCAAAAAGCTTTTGAATTTTTGAAAAATACAGATATGAAAAACATTGAAAACGGTAAACATGAAATCAATGGAGATGAAATCTTTGTTTCTGTTCAAGATTATCAAACAAAAACAGAAAATGGCGCAGAATTTGAAGCACATAAAAAATATGTAGATATTCAATATATTGTAGAAGGAGAAGAAAAGGTATATATTGCACCTATTAGTGCGTTAGAAATTGAGGAAGAATATTCAGAACAAAAAGATGTTATGTTCTTTAAAGATCAATCAGAAGTTTGCATTTCTGTTTTAAGAGCCAAAGGATATGTTGTTTTATTTCCAAATGATGGACATAAACCAGGTGTTAAAGTAAATGAACCTGTAAAAGTAAAAAAGGTAGTAGGTAAAGTTCGTATTTAAGCAAAACTCTCCTAATGGAGAGTTTGTTTTATAATTCAGATAAGAAAAATGTTGGTAATTGTAAATAAATATACAATAAACACAAAATGTGCTAAAATAATTTCAA
>JAZSES010000337.1:0-11941 GCA_045531805.1 Candidatus Limenecus sp.
CCTAAAGGTTTTAAAGAACTATTACATGGATAAAATTGTAAAATAAAAGGCATGGATAAAACAAAGATTGCCCATTTCATGAAAGTTTGTTTTAATATTGTTTATACAAGTTCGGAAATTAATCGAAAACCTTATATAAAATTAAAATAAAATATCTTGGGTAAAATCCCTAGGAAGATTAGGAAATAGACATATAATTCAAGCTTACTTAGCCGAATATTATGCCACCATTTGTATACTGTCTTTTGATTTGTATGAATTTGTTATGGATGTTATCTACTCCATATAATCGATAAAAAACTTTTTAGAATTATTTATAATGATAGATGAGATAAGAATATTCAAAATCTGTCAACGGAGGACACAACTTTGTTAGAGCACGGTTACATTCAAATTTACACTGGCGACGGAAAAGGTAAAACTACAGCATCATTAGGATTGGCACTTCGTGCGCTGGGACATGGATGGAAGGTTCTTGTTGTTCAATTTACAAAAGGTGATTCTGGTACTACATACGGCGAAATTGCATCTGCTGGTAAATTCTTACCAAACCTAGATGTACACCAGTTCGGTATGGATAGAGTTGTTTACAAACACAATGTTTGTATGGATGACTACAAAGAAGCAAAAAAAGGCTGGGAATTGGCAAAAAAAGCTATTCAAAGTGGTGAATACCAACTAGTTATCCTTGATGAACTTAATATATGTGTAGCGATGAACATGATTAAAGTTTCAGAAGTAAAAGATGTTCTTCTAAATAAACCTGAAAATATGGAAATCGTATTAACAGGAAGATATGCTCACCCTGAATTGGTAGCATTAGCACATCTTGTTACAGAAATGAAGCCAGTTAAACACTATTTCGATATGGGTGTTATGGCAAGACAAGGTATCGAATATTAACGTTTTTTGAAACGGAAATATACGGAGAAATGGGGAAATATGGGAGGTTTGTTTCAAAACTCCCTTTTTTTTGTACAATAAACTAATCTAGTGTCGCAATTACTCTCGGCTCAACGCAGCCAGTAATTATTCATTTATACAATAAAGAGGATTTATTCAATATGACAAATAAATATGTATTAATAACAGGAGCTTCATCTGGACTAGGCAAAGAAACTGCTCTCAAATTAGCTCAAGAGAATTACATAGTATTTGCAGGCGTAAGAAAAGAAAATGATGCCCTTGAGCTAAAAGAAATGCACACAAATATACATCCAGTTATCCTCGATGTAACAAATGAAGAAAGCGTAAACAGAGCTTTTGAGACAATAAAAGAGACAACACAAAACCTTTTTGCACTGGTTAACAATGCTGGAATTGCAATGGGAGGTCCTGTAGAATTTATACCAATAGAAGCTCTACAAAATCAATTTAATGTAAATGTCTTTGGCGCAATTCGCGTTGCACAAAAATTTCTACAAATTGCAGATAAAAATGAGGCAAGAATTGTTAATATCAGTTCAATGTCAAGCTACGGGGTATTTCCTTTTGTATCACCATATTGCGCATCAAAGCGTGCTTTAGATATGTTTTTCAACTCATTACTGCTTGAAAACAAACACAAAGACCTCAAAATTGTTTCAATAAAGCCAGGCGTGGTAGCAACTCCTATCTGGAATAAATCAATAGACGCTTGCGAAAAATGTTTTGAAAACGCTACAAAAGAATGTTATGAAACTTATGAAAAAGAGATGAGATTTCTTGCCAATAACGCAAGAAAAAACACGAACAAAGGCTTAAAAAGCTCAGACATAGCAAACCTTGTTTCCAAAGTATTGCAAATCAAAAAGCCAAAACTGTCTTATAACATAGGCAAAGACTCAAATTTTGCAAGAATAATATCATTTTTGCCTCAAAAATTAAGCAACGCTTTAGTTAAATTTGGATTAAAAAAACGCATTTCGTAACAAATGTTAAATAGAAAATAGTGTTCATGGTTGATTTTTAATCATTTTTAAAATAATATAGCTTATACGAACCGCAGACAACAGGCGGGGGCTACAGAAATGGCAACAGGAAGGGCCAGAAGAAGGATTAGAGTCATTCAAATAAAAGGCTCAAACAGTTCGAAAGGAACACTTCCCCCCAAGAAGTAGCAATCCCCTTAATAATAAATAGCCTGTCGAGGATCAGAAAACTGTATAATAGTAGAATGTTTTATGCAGTAAAACAAATGAAATAGTATTTGTTCTGATGATTTTGCGGTTTTATGCAAAATCTTTTTTGCATTATAGAACAGAAAATAGGTCGATAAACGAATATTGGTGTAAATACCAAATTCAATAAAAAACAAAAAGGAGCAAAACATGGCAACAAAAGCCTTTAAAGAACAAAAAATTGCACATATTAAAGAAAATGCGCAAAAGGCTAAAGTCGCTATTGTAACTAACTACAAAGGACTTTCTGTAGAAGATATCACTCTTTTAAGACGCGAACTTCAAAAAGTTGGTTCAGACTACACAGTTACAAAAAACACTTTGGCTAAAATAGCTTTCAAAGATACAAACTTTGAAGTTCTTTCAGACTCAATGAAAGAATCAACAGCTGTTGCTTTCGGTTTCGATGATGAAGTATCTGCAGCAAAAGTTGTTGCAAAATTCATCAAAGACAAGAAAAAAGCAGAAGTTATCTGTGGTGCTTTGGATGGTCAATTGCTTGATGCAAAACAAGTTGACGAATTGGCTAAAACACCTTCAAAAGAAGAACTTTACGCAAAAATGCTTGGCTGCGTAAATTCACCTGCTACTGGTATCGCTGGCGCTGTAAATGCTGTAATGAGCAGCTTGGTAAGAGCTATCGACGCTGTAGCAAAACAAAAATCAGCTTAGTCTATGGCTAACTGTAGTTCTATTTTAGAACTTCGACCGAAAGGTCAAAACTATAAGTACAAAATCTACAAAACAAATAAAGGAGAAAAAAATGAGCGTAGAATCTATTTTGGAATCAATTGAAAAATTAACTTTGTTAGAAGCTGCTGAATTGGTAAAAGCTATGGAAGAAAAATTCGGCGTATCTGCTGCTGCTCCTGTAGCTGTTGCTGCTGCTCCTGCAGCTGCTGCTGAAGCTGGTGCTGAAGAAGCTTCTGAAGTTAGCGTAATCTTGGCATCTGCTGGTGCTAACAAAATCGCTGTATTGAAAGAAGTTAGAGCTATCACTGGCTTGGGCTTGAAAGAAGCTAAAGACCTAGTTGACGCTGCTCCAAAAGCTATCAAAGAAGGCATCAAAAAAGAAGATGCTGAAGCTATCAAAAAACAACTTGAAGCTGCTGGCGCTACTATCGAAATCAAATAGTTTTTTCAATTGTAACTATAAGATTAAAAAACCCGTTTACATTAGTAAGCGGGTTTTTTGTATCGCACTTATATTTGAGATTTACCAGTAATAGGATTATCAGCAAGTTTTTCGTATTCACCAATATTTTTAACGTACCAAAATCCATTATGCAAATAGGCTTTTTTATGAGACATTTCAGAAACATCATTACAGGAATAAGAATAAACTATTTCACCATCGTAATTTTTTGATAATTTCCCCTTAATCGAACCATCCAAATTATAAAAAAAACGTTCATCAGTCTTTACAACTTCTTCGTTAGGATAATCTGCACGAACAATTCTAACAATATTATCCTTATTATCCAAAAATTCAACACTTTTACGCCCATTATAAGATTCAAATCTTAAATTATTATCAATAGCCCAATTTTTCAATTTATTAAAATCATATTCAATATCAAAATTTGTTTTTTCTAATGCCTGCACAATTTTAGTATCATTCGCAGATGAAATTTTTACAGGCTCAATATAACTAATATTATTTTTAGGATTAATAATCTTATCAACAACTTTATTCATATCACAACAAGATAACTTGCCATTTTGTAATAATAATCCTCTATTACTTATTTCTAAACCATCTTTAGGAAAATTGAAAAGTTTAACATCTATATCAGGTGAATACTCTTTAACAGTATCTAACAAAAATTGAACAGTAGATTCAGTACGAATAGAAGCGCCAGGAACCAAAGACACTTCTAAATCTTTTGGATTGCTTGCATTCAAAATATGGTTGATAACCTGCTTATTAGCTTCTACTGTATAGCCTGGGAAAACATGAATAAGAGTTTGTGTATTATGTGCTTTATCAACAACTGCTAATGCCGCGCATTCTATTAATCTATCAGTATATAAGGTTTTATCCAAAGTCGCTGTCCCTGCAATAGTACCAAAAGGCTCACTAAAATTTGAAACATCAATTACCATTCTATTAGGTTCTCTTATTTCCAAATCTTTTGCTTGTGCTACAGCGGTAAATCTAGCCGTCTTTCTATCATAATAAGGGTAAGAATCAGATTCAGAATATTTTCCCAAGACAGTTAAATCACCCCTTTGACAAGGAGAAAAAACTTTCGGTTTAATAATTGAACTCTGAGCACAATTGATATTATAATACTGGGCTAATACAGTGGATGCATCAACTTTGGCAAGCTCAGCACTTTGGGACGGTTCACACCCATCTTTGTTTATCGGATTAGACTGATTAACACTTTTATTCTCAATTGATTGCAATTGTTGCTTAATTGAAATCAATCTATTACGTAAAAATTCTAGACCCATGTCAAAACCCTAATACTAAACTATATATATAAAAAGCTTTAAAAAACATTAATTGCTCAATTCCCCACAAACATTTCGGAAAATTAACAAATAGCTTAATCACAAATTAAAGTCGTGCATTAACATCTTGCGCAAATTCATTCCAAACTTCTTTAAAATGAAATTCAAATTCAGGTGAATTTGCTTCAAAAGCTATCAAAGAAGGCATCAAAAAAGAAGATGCTGAAGCTATCAAAAAACAACTTGAAGCTGCTGGCGCTACTATCGAAATCAAATAGTTTTTTCAATTGTAACTATAAGATTAAAAAACCCGTTTACATTTGTAAGCGGGTTTTTATTATTTAATAATTTGCTTATTAATTGCAATCTCTAACAAATTCAGCCCAAGATGATTTTAGACACTTTTCATATTCAGCATCATTATCAGCATAAGCAGACTTAATTTCATTTCTATAATTTATAAAATCACTCATTTTATCAAATAAGACCTGTGCTTCCGGTGAATTTGGCTTATTGCGTTTAATCATTTGTGACATATCTTGAACATAAGGATTGCCTCTGTGATCTAAAGCAACAACTTGCCCTGGTAACACTTCAACAGGAGGCAATTTATGTTCAATAGTTTCTAATGTATGAACTTTAGTACCTGCAGGCACAATCAAGCAACCGCCTTTGGCGCGTTTAATAGCATCAACAGGAGCTTTGCCGGCTTCCAACTGTCCGGTTTCAATCAAATATTTGCCAGTCTTAGCATCTACATATGTTTCTCGCATTATATCAGGGTGAACAGAACGATTATAATCATGAACACAAGGTTCACCCAATGCCTTGTATTTTTCTTTTGCATTATCGTGAACATACTTATCATCAAAACCATAAGTACCATAATACATTACAATATTACCTTTATCATAAGGAACTTCACGACCACTCCAAATATCCATTACAGACCCCGGTTCAGTTGCAACTTTTAGTTGAGCAGGGCCATCTTTACTAATAATAGCAGCTGCTTTATCTAAAATTGGGCTACCTGGACCAATATGCATTACATTTTTCACCTGAGATGCACCAATAAGTGCGCTCATACCGCCTAAGTCATTAACTTGTTGAGGATTTTGAGATACTTCTGTAGATTTTTCAGCAGGTTTTTCAGATGCTTTGAATGCAACTTTATTAACTACAACATTTGGAGATACTTTCATAAAAACTTCCTTTCACACACAAAAAATATACCTTTAGAGTATTAAAGTATATTTTTTAGATTTTATTGCTAGCTAAACTTACATTACAAAAATCTAAAATAGGCTAAAATATTTACAATAAAGACATTTCCACCACCGAAACACAAAGATTACATTTCTTTACAATTCCAACTCTCTAGAAAAACTAACATTCATTTTGCACAATGATATACAACACCAAATTGTATTTTAAGGTCTTAAATCTTGATAAAAGCCATAAAATATATCCTCAGCAAATTTTTCCCAAGTATATTTTTTTACATCGTTACTAGCTTTTTGTACTACATTTTTCATATCATCATAGTTGTTATAAATAGAAATTAGTTTGTCAGCAAAATTCTCACTTATATTTTTATCAACTTTATAAACAAATCCATTCTCACCATCATTAATAATATCACTCGCACCCACTTCTGAAGAAACTACAACCGGCAACTTATAACTCATAGCCTCAGTCACAACCCTACCAAATGCCTCAAACCTACTTGAACAACAAAAACAGTGCAAGGATTTATAAAAATTTTCCATACCATTTTGAAAAGGCAATAACTCTACCTGTTGTTCTAAACCACAAAATTTCAAATATAATTTTAAAAATATATTTTTTTCATGCTTTGGATAAATTATGCGCGCACGAAAATTAATATAAGGTGCTTTTTTCTTCAATACTTTTAGAGCATTTAATAAAACATACCCCCCTTTGGTAACAAAACCATTTGCACTCAATCCAATGATAAAAGGAGATTTTTTGTCATATTCTCTACAACAAATATCACTACTTGAAGTTGCAAGCGCAGCCCCAGGATAAGCAACTATAACATCATCTGGTATAAATGAACAATTTTTCACATAGTCATTTTTCATCAAAGATGATACAACCACAACTTTTTTACACTGCCTATAATACAATTTATCCAATAAAATTCTTTTATAATGCCCCAAAAAGAAAATTATCTTGTACAACAAATTAGAAGAGACATTCATCCTTTGGGCAAGAGTAACATTATGAAACACATTATATGCAAATGACAATCCAAGAGTATCTGTCAAAACAAAATCATAATCCTCCACATTAATAAGAGATTTTATTTGTTTTTCCCCATTGATTTTAGATTTTATGAATTTTGGTTTAATTTCATCATCCAAAAAATAAATATTTCTCACTGAAAAATACTCAATTGTTTCTTTGTTATTGGTAATGAAATCAACTATAATGTTATTTTTTTCGCACAAATCTAAGAAATACTTTATATAATTTCCCATGAAACCAGAATAAACAACTGCAATAACTTTTTTCATACAAATCTCCAATTAAATGACATGGGTATACAAATTAATGCCCGTTACCAGACACAGATGTCATGATTTTAGGACATTATTGTACATTTTGTCAATAAATTATGACACCTATGTACATAGATTTATAACTAAAAGACCTTTAAGCTATTAATGAGGTTGTTATGAATAAAACAGAATTAATTGGCTTAAAAATCAAAGAAATAAGAAAGAAAAAAAAGATTTCTCAAGAAAAATTAGCAGAAATGGTATCTATGAGCCATCGTAGCATTGTTAGACTTGAAAATTTACATACAATACCAACAATTGAAACGCTAGAAAAAATTGCAGACGCACTAAACGTTGATATTACTGCATTTTTTGAAACAGAAACAATAAAAACAAGGCAACAAATTACCAATGAAATTAACAAAATTATCACAGGTATGACGGATGAAGATTTAAAAACTTTATACAAAGCTATATATCATTTTATCCATTAAGATATTCTTTCAAGCTCTCAATATATTCAACTGGTTTTATTGATGAATAAGGCTCAAAGCTCAATACATTTAAATATTTTTTTGCACGACTTACTGCTACGTAAAAAAGTCGCAATGCTTCATTCTCCTCACGAGGTTTTTGCCAATAGTTCTTGTAAACTGCAATCTTTGGATTTGGTTTTCCATTATATTTTTTAACCATTAATCCAAACCCAGGTTTGTCACCATATTGCATATCAAAAACAATATTAGATTTATCAGAAACTTTTGATGAACTTGCAATACTCAAAACAAAAACATAAGGGAATTCCAAACCCTTTGAAGCGTGAATTGTCAAAAGTTGTACAGCATCAACTTCGTCATTATACACCATTGGCAATTCAAAATTTCGGTCTTCAGAAATCCTTTGCCAATAATCCAACAAGCTATTCACACTAATTAGATTTTCGTTCTGAGAAAAATCATCAATAATCTTTTCAATAATCTTCAGATTATTCATTGCCTGTTCTTTTTCAAAAGCAGTAGCAAAATAACCTAAACACAACTTTGTTCTTATAACTTCAAAAACCTGAAGTAATGTCATTGAATTCTTTTTCTTACGAATATCATTTACTGTTTCATAGATAGCCAAAGCATAGTTTTGGATAATAGTATCATCCAAATTTTCATCAATCATCAACTGAAGGAATTTTTGACACAAATTCAAACGTTTAAGCTCATCAACTGAAATAGTTTCGTACAATTTTTTGTCAAATGATTTTTTCATTCGATAAATTTCAGCATCAGAAAACTTTGCTTTCAAAAGCCTAAAAAACGCCTGTTCATCTTCCGTGTTTTTAACAAGCCTAAATGCAGACAACACATTTTTTACAACAGGTTCAGAGAAAAATCCTGTATTAACTTTTTTCACAGACGGAATATTTTTTTTCTTCAATTCTCTTTCGACAATATCAGCTTGAGCATGCGACTTAACCAAAACTGCAAAATCCCTAAATCTTGCATTATCGCGTTTCAACAACATTTCTATTTCATTAGAAATATATTCAGCCTCTTTTATCTTCTGCTCATAAGCATTTTCAAAACCATCAACGATTGTTACTTTAATATCTTTGCTTGTATCAGGATATTGCAAATTAGGATTTGCACAAAGATTTTCCCCATCCAAATTCAATTCTTGTTCTGTCACAAAGTTAACTGCATTAAGAACTTCCGGTGTAGAACGATAGTTTATAGAAAGATTTATTGGTTCATATTTCTTGGAATAACGTTTCTCTACATTTTTGTGCAAAACATCTAAATTTTCCATTTGGGCATAACGAAAAGCATAAATAGACTGTTTTCTATCTCCAACAAAAGTCAAATCAACATTCTCAGGATTTAACAAAAGCTCAATAAGCTCTAATTGCGCTCCGTTTGTATCCTGAAACTCATCAACAATAATCTGTTTAAAATAATTTTGATAATATGAACAAATCATTTTATTTTCTTTAAAAATTTGAATAGTTTTATTTATCAAATCATCAAAATCGACCAAATCTCTTTTTTCAAGCTCAGCCTGATAAATTGCAAAAATAGCAGCAATAACTTTTACCAAATGTAATTCTACATCATTTACTGGTGCAATATTTTCAGGAAATCCCTGCGCCATACCATATTCAATTGCTTTTCTTTTCCCTTGTTTATCAAGAATAATCTTTTCCTTTGCAATTGCGTCAAAAATAGCCTCACTAGACTTGCAAGAACCATCAGTATACGCAAAAAAATGCTCAGCCCAAGAATTTGCATAATCTTCTTTGGTATCAAATTTGAATGGAGTTTTTTCAATGTTTTCAGAAAATTTTTGAGTAGCACACAAAGATTTCTCAAGGAATTCTTTTGGTGTAATACCCAAAGATTTTATTTTCTTTATAACTAGATAAATATCATCAAAAATACTTTCCAAATCATTAATTTTAGAGAGCTTGGAAACACTGTCTATTGAAAGAATATCTGATTGCAACCCCAAGTAATGATACAACGTTTCAATATTCTCAATTGTGTGAGATTCATTATACTTGATTCTTCTCACAATATTTGCATACAATTCACTCAATTGTTTTTCGTCAGCAATTTTAAAGCTAGGCGCAAGTCCTGCTTCTATTGAATATTTTTTCAAAAGTCTAATACAAAAACTATGGAAAGTAGAAATCCACAAATCACTCTGCGTAGAGGCAGAAAAACCGTTTTCTTCCAGCTCTTTTACAATTCTTTCTTTCATTTCATTTGCAGCTTTGTCTGTAAATGTAATTACAAGAATTTTGTTCTGAGGGTTTTCTTCACCTTGTTCTTGAAGTTCCAAAACCAATTTCAAAAATCTTTTTGAAATAATCTTTGTTTTCCCCGTACCCGCACCTGCAACTATTTTTGTACAATATTGAAGAGGATTCGACACGGCTTTTGCTTGAGCTTCATTCAAGCCATCTAGAATTTTATCTAAAACTACACTATTCATCCTCGTTCCCCTCATCACACAAAAATTTGTAAGAACACAAATCACAATTAAAAGACTTGTTCATTTCAAATTCGACTGACGATTTTATCCTATCGACAACAGTTTCTTTCAAATTTTGAACAATTTTATCCTTATATAACTCTATTCTATTTGCCTCAACAAAATCGTCCCCACAACCATTATCCTTGCTTACGGGTCTTACATACAAAAGACCAAGCACACGAACAGACTTGTATTCAACCAATTCGGCAGCATTTTGAGTTGCCAAGTAGTATATGGGTATTTGATAATCAAAAGCATTTTGTAAAGTTTTAACATTAGCTGGCTCTTTACCGGTTTTTAAAAGAAAATTAACACCATTATCACTTATTGCATAATCTAAATTATTAATTTTATTCTTACCAGTCTTGTAATCTATTACGGAAATGTCATCTTTTTCATCTGTACAAATAACATCTATACGACCGTCAAAAAGAACATTCGGGAGTTCTGGCAAGCTAAAAGAAAAAGTTTTTTCACAAATAGCTCGAACTGGTGGCTTTGAAAAATAACCAGACAACTCAAAGTCATCAAAAGCCATAATAATATTTTCTTTCATTTCTCGCAAAGATAAATCATCAGTAGCTTTTATCAATTCTATATCCGTCTGTCCAAATCCAGCCGACAAAGCTTTTTGCTCATCTTGTTTTGAATTAAACAAAACATCTGACAACTCCAATGCCTTGTCTTTTGAATAAGATAATAGATATTTTTTATTCAACACTTCAAAAATTGCATGAACAGCACTTCCATAACTAGCCGCAAAATTTGATTTTTCTTTCAAATTCAAAAGATTTTTATAAAAATACTTTCTCGGACAACTTTGAAAAGAATTTATAGCAGAAGGATTCAATTTCAAAATATCATCTTCCCCTATAACAACCTCTTTGTCTTGCTGATTTTCGGCATCATCAACACTATATACAGAATTATCTAAAGAGATTACATCATTCTCAATTCCATTAAAAACAACATCATCATAACTGGATATGATTTTAAAAACAGAAGCTGGCTGAACTACTTTTTTTGCCTCATATACATGAGTAGAAAAAACTATCTCCTCCAAAGCCAAAGAACAAACAGAAACAAAATTACTTTCTCTTTCTGCATTATAAACATCATCCGTAGTCAAAAAACAAGAAAAATTAGTAGACCATTTTTTTAATTCTTTTACCAAAGCTTCATTTGTCTGTATTGAAATAAAAGGATAAGATGTATTGTTCCCAGGAAAATTATTTTCTGTAAGCCCAACAACAAAAACAGATTTCAACTTGTTTTGCTTTTTCAAATCAGCACTTATTGACGCCAATTTAACAGAATTTTCATCTTTAGTCTTGTCTTGTGGTAACCATTTTAGTATCTCATAGAAAGATAAAAAATCAGCTTTGGTGCAAATTACATTATCATAAAGATTTTGTAACTCATTCAAACTCTTAATTTTACCTGCGATAACATCTTTCAAACTTGTTTGTTCAAACATAGAAAGATGCTTTTTTATAACAGAAGATATTGCACCAGCATAATTTCCATATTTGAAAAACTCGTAAAAAGACTTTATTGATGAAAATTCAATGACAAAAATATCTCTTTCTTTTTCACTCAATGCTATCCAATTTTTATATATCAACTCAATCAGTGAAATTGGTGTTACCGCAATTTCTTGTTTTGCTAGTAACTTATCCAAAATAGAACTATTATCCAAAATTTCAGGCAAAAAGCTTTTAAATATTTCATCCAATTCATTTAAACATATTTCTTTTTGAGATTTTGATA
>JAZSES010000293.1:0-1798 GCA_045531805.1 Candidatus Limenecus sp.
CTGCATTAATTTACACCCTCATTTGTAGAACTCTCGACAGTCATAACTGGCTCACCATTCATTGTTTTAACGTAAATTTCTTCAAATAAAGTAACAACAACTGCTGCAATGGCTGGAGCAATCAATACGCCAACAACACCCAAAAATTTTGCAGCAATTACAAACGAAAATATCACAACTAAAGGGTGTAAATCCATATACTTAGCAAAGAAATATGGCTTTGCCCAATTGTTTTCAATAAATTGACCAACAAACAACGAAGATAAGGCAATGAGTGCTATAACCCAACCTTTTGGAAAAGCAACAAGCAAAATAAGTACACCAGAAATTACAGGACCAACAATTGGAACCAAATCAAGAATTGCAGAAATAAAACCAAGAAAGACAGCATACTCAACTCTTAAGACTAAAAGAAAGGCTGCTACTATAATACCAACTATTGAGATACAAAGAATTTGGGCTGTAACATATCCACCAACTTTCACCTCCAACTCATCTATGACAACCGAAGCTCTATCTCTCATATGCGAAGGAAATAATTTTAGTGAGAAATTCTTAATTTTTTCTCTGTCATTAGACAAGAAAAATACAATAATACCTAAAGTTACCAAAACTGTGAGTACTCCCATGATTCCAATAGTAAAGTTTATCGATTTATCAATAACTTCAGATGCAATAGTATTTGAATTATTTAACAATGTATCGATGTTAATATACTGAGAAATGCTCACACCACCTATTTTGAATGTACTAATAAATTTTTGCAAATTATCAACTTGTTGAGGAAGATGTGTTAAAAACTCTTTTATTTCATTAACTGACATCACAATAATCGGAATAAAAACACCCAACACAACCAAAATAGTTGAAATAATCATTAAAGTTGTCGCCAAGGTACGAGACATTTTTGAAGATAATTTATCAATAAATGGATTTATTGCGCTAGATATTACATAACTACAAAACAATAAAAGCGCAATATCAGTCATTTTGAATAACAAATAAATTATGAAAATAACTAACAACACAAAAGAAAGGTTTTTAGCCGAAAAACTTTTTTTTATATCCATAAATTAACCTCAAATATTTTGTCTCTCGTTGATTTTACTATAAATTATTATATATTGAAATAGCCGTTTTTTATATATAATAGTGCTATAGATTTATGGAAACACGAGGTGTATTTTGATACAAGCACAAAAAGGTACTAAAGATATACTCCCTGAAGAATCAATAAACTGGCAAAGAATGGAAGCAACTGCTCAAAAGATTTTTTCAAAGGCAAATTTCCAAGAAATAAGAACGCCTATTTTTGAAGCAACGGAATTATTTGCTAGAGGTGTTGGTGATTCTACTGATATAGTCAACAAAGAAATGTATACATTTGAAAAAAGTGAACGTTCTTTGACTTTGAGACCAGAAAACACAGCAGGTGTTGTTCGTGCATATATTGAACACGGATTTTCAAGACTACCTCAACCTGTAAAACTTTGGTACAAAGGACCAATGTTTAGATACGAAAGACCACAAGCTGGACGTCAACGCCAATTCCATCAAGTAGGTGTTGAAATGTTTGGCTCTGTTGAACCTTCAGCAGATGCTGAAGTAATAAATTTGGCAGTAAAATACCTAAATGGGTTAGGCTTAAACGATTTGGAAATAGAAATCAATTCATTGGGTTGTCCAGAATGTAGAAAAGCATATAGAGATTCTATTAAAGAAATATTAAAACCATATCTAAACGATTTATGCGAAGATTGTAATTTTAGATACGAAAAAAATCCACTTAGAATTTTAG
>JAZSES010000245.1:0-9379 GCA_045531805.1 Candidatus Limenecus sp.
CCCAAAACAAACTTTAATAAACAAATAATATGAGAATAAGCTTCAATACTTTCAATATAAGTTATAAGACAAATTTAAATAGAGTTCATCAGACTCCTTTGATGGTTAACAATTTGTCTAAAGATGTTGTGAGTTTTTCCTCCTCTGATGTTGACAAAGAGGATGCATATAATTTGAGAAATATCCCCGATCAAGTTTGTTCTTGTTGCGGTAAAAAAATGATAAATGAAGGTAAGTTTAAGGAGCTAAAGTCAAAACATTATCAAGGGCCAGCAGCCCCTGTTCTAAAAAAACTAAAACCTTTTGCAAAAGAAATGCGACCCGTTGAAAAAACTGTATATAACCTTCTTAAAAGAACATCGTTAAATCATCCAAATGACGACTTAAATACATTAATAAATAAGAGGTATTACTATCATCTAAGCAGGCTTGAAGCAAAACAACTTAAAATTATAAATAAAGCCATTGGTCAAAATCTCAATTTGAGTGAGCAAAGCAAGGATGAACTTAATAAAACGATGGCAAAAATTAGAGAAATCATGTTTATAGAAGCCAAGGAACAACCTCAAAAAAGAAGTCGTATTATACAAGAATTTAACAAGTTGAGAGAAAAAGTTAAAGGAAAAGAAAAAGATAAAATTGACAAGATTATACAGATAATACGCACACTACCAAATTCGCAAGATGATGTTGACTCTTTTATGACAAAGTACACACAAAGAGGAAATCGTGAAATTGGTCAGAGATTGATGTCGCCATCTTTACCAACATTAGACCATATAGAAGCAACATCAAAAAATGGCCCAGATGATTTTTCAAACATACTTGTAATGTGTGCAAAATGCAATAGCAACAGAGGTAATTTACCATATCCTCTATTATTTTTACGTTACCCAGAAATGCCCAAAAACATTCAAAAAAATATCAACAAAGTAATCAAAGAAATCAACGAAGGCCGACTTAAAAACTTTGAAACATATCCCCAAGATATAAAAAACAGACTACAAAAAATCACTCGTGGAGAGCTAATACTAGACATTACGGCCCTAAGCCCTAAGCACTCAGCATAGAATTTATAGTTTCCTCAATTGGTAATTCAGTTTCATCCATAACAAAGTGAGGCGTATAATTTTTCAAAACCAACATTTTGTTAATTTCTGTACTAAGTCCAGCAAATGACAAAGCTATCTGTGATGGTTTCTTAGAATTCCGTTCCTGAATAAAGCCAATAACTGTATCTAAAATTTCTAGTAGCATGGCTTTATTAATATGCGCAAATTCGTAATCTTCAAAGACTTCCATCAAAAAAGGATATGCATCTACAGCATCATAAGCATTTATTTTCTTAATTTTTAAACGAATATCCTCGTCAGACAACCTAGAAAACATTATTTTTAAATAGTAAACAGAATATCTAAAAATATGCTTAATAATCAATTCTTTCTTTTGGAACTTTATCGCTTTTTGATAAAAATCCACAAAATTTAAGAACAAGTCGTCTTTTTGTGGAATTTTACCGTTATTTTGAATTGTTAAATAATCTATCAAAAACTTTTCCAAAAGGTTCTGATTTACTTCTTCACCAGCATCTAGGTAAGAACTTTCCATCTCTAACCAATAAGATGTGAACAAATCCTGCAAACCCGAGTTCGATAGCTCTGCAGAAATAAATTTTCTAATTCTTGAAATGTTACTCAAATTTTCCATACAATCACCCTCTACAATTGTAGGATACAATACATTTAAATACAAAAATATTACGTATATGTTACACTTCAAAAAGTTTATGCAAACGATAAACTATATCATCTTCATCTAAATCACCTGTAATAGCGTTTAAATCAAGTGATTGTTGGAAATATTTTGCAGCAGTTGTGTTTTCTTTTAAAATCGCATATGCTCTACCCAAGTTGAAATAAGCTAAAGTGTAGTTCTCATTGCTATTAATTGCTTTATTAAATAAATCTATAGCTTCACGAATATTTCCAATATCATCAAGATAAATAACTCCAAGGTTATTGTATGCAATTGCGTAATCTGAATTCAATGCAATTGCTTTGTTGTAAGCCACTATTGCTTCTTCTGTATAATCCTTTTCCCAAAGAGCCATCCCACATTTGCAATAGGCTTTAGCATTATCTGGATTAATTTTTATAGCATCACAATAAGCCTTTATAGCGTTATCATAATCGTCAGTGGCAAAATAAGTATCACCAATTGCAATTTGACTTTCTTCTGATTCAGGGTTCAAAACGGAAGCCGTTTGATATAAAACAATTGCTGCATCAGGATTGTGTTTGATTTCCATATAAACAGACCCTAATGCTTGGCACACAATAGATGTCCAATATGGGTCGGGGTTAATATTGATTGCACGCTGATAATGCTCAATAGCATCATCATATTGCTCAAGTTGTACTAGCGCAAATGCAATACTATTATGATAAAATGGATTGTTTTCATCTTTTTCAAGAGCCATAGTAAATGCATTTACTGCTGGTAAATTATCATTTTTTTGTAAGTACAAGTGCCCTAATTCATAAAAAATCTTGTCATTTTCTGGCTCAATTTCTAAAAGTTTTGTGTAGCAGTCAATCGCTTCATCACATTTTTCAGGGAAATGTGTTTGTGTTAATGTTGCAAGTTTAATCAGTGCTGCTCTATCATACGGATTTGAGTCCAAAACTTTTTTGTAGGCATCTATGGCAATTTCAGGAGCATGCTCTTTTATGCAGATATCACCAATTTTGTTGTAAAAATACTCATCTCTGCCTGTGTTTTCAGCTGCTACATCATAAGTTGCAACAGCCAATGAACTATTTTTAAATTTTTCTAATACTCCGCCATATGTTTTGTACATGAAAACTTTTGCATCACCAGAAATGTTTTTGTACATCATTTTTAAAGACGGAAAATCCCACAAGACACTCAAACAACCGGAGCAGGCATAATATACCATTCTAATAAAATCAATAAATGACGGCTTGATGTTGTTTATTTTTTCATACAACATCGTTGCTAAAATAATTCTTGGTCGAGCAGAACTTAGCGGATTTAGTTTTATTGCATCCTTGAATTCTCTTTCTGCACCATCAAAGTCATAAGCAAGTTTTAAAAAATAGCCAGTATAAAGGTGCGCATTTGTGTTTGTTGGGTCTATATCAACAGCTACTTTACATTGTTCTATAGCTGAATCTAAAGATATTTCACCATTCTCGAATAATAAACTCGCTAACCGATAGTATGTTTCAGGAATTTGTGGATCTTGCTTAATAGCTTGTATGTAATAATTTACTGCACTTTCCAAATCAGAACTATTGTTCCTTAAAAGATATTTCTCATGGAAAATACGAGCTTTTTCAAGTGTTTTTGTTGCATCACAAAAATCACTATCAAAACTTAGCTCTTCAAGACATTCTATTGTTTCTGGGTTTCTTATCTCACTCATTCCACACTCTGGCATGGTGCCTATAACTCATGTCTTTATAGTTATCGACACAAAATCTGTTATGTTTAGCAAACATGAAAATAAATCATACTAATATACTATTTTATAAAAATTTGCTTATAATCTTTTTTGCGATAAAATCTTTTTACTAATATTAGTTTGCGTATCAGAAGAACATAAGAGAGTATGGCAAGAAAAAAAGCAACTACGGTTGAAGAAATACAACCTGCTGAAACAAAATCAAAATCAACAAAATCAAAAAAAGAAAAAGCGTTGGTAATAGTAGAGTCACCAGCTAAATCTAAAACTATCAAAAAAATATTAGGTGATGCTTATCAAATTGAAGCTAGCTATGGGCATATTCGAGATTTTCCGCCAAAGGTACTAGGCTTTGATGTTGCGAATAATTTTGAACCGTCTTTTGTTGTCATTCCAGAGAAAAAAGTTGTAGTAAAAAAACTCAACGAACTTGCTAAAAAATCTGACAAGATTTATCTTGCATCCGACCCTGACCGTGAGGGAGAAGCTATTGCATGGCATGTTAGACAAGTTCTTGACGTGCCTGACGAAAGAATTTATCGCATTGAATTTAACGAAATCACTCCGAAAGCTATTAAGAATGCGGTAGAAAATTCACGTCCAATAGACATGGATAGGGTAAAAGCGCAACAAACAAGACAAATCTTAGATAGACTTGTGGGGTACAAAATTAGTCCTGTACTATGGGAAAAAATGCGCAACTATAGGCTTTCAGCTGGTAGGGTTCAAAGCGTGGCTCTTCGTATGATTTGCGAAAGAGAAGATGAGATAGATGCATTTGTTCCTGTTGAATATTGGTCTATTACAGCGGAATTGCTAAAAGGTAAGTTGCCGTTTAGCGCGGAGTTAACTAAGTATAAAGATAAAAAGATTGAGATTAAAAATGAAGCTGAGGCACAAAAAATAGTTGAAGAACTATCTGCAAAAGGTCTAAAATACGAGGTTTCAAAAATTTCTTGTCGTGATACACAAAGAAAACCTGCAGCGCCATTTATTACATCCACTTTGCAACGAGAAGCAAGCTCTAAGTTGGGTTACGGTGTGTCAAAAACCATGCAAATAGCACAAAAACTATACGAAGGTATTGAAATTGGTGGAGAGCCAGTTGGTTTGATTACATATATGAGAACTGACTCTACTAGAATTTCTGATGATGCCCAAGCTGCAGCAAAAGATTATGTGACTCAAAATTATGGCAGTGAATATTATCCCAAAACACCTAACATCTATACAAAAGGTGGTAAAAATGTTCAAGATGCACACGAAGCAATTCGTCCGTCATATATTGACAAAACACCTGATAGCATAAAACAATACTTAACGTCTGAACAATACAGGTTATACAAGCTTATATGGTCAAGATTTATTTCATCTCAAATGGAGAATGCAAAAGTTAAGAACACTTCAGTTGATATTACTGCAGGTGATTATTTATTTAAGACTGGAACAAGCAAGGTTATCTTTGATGGTTTCTTGAAAGTATACAATGAAAATGATGATGAACAAGATTCAAGCAAAATACCTGACTTGGAACAAGGTGATGAAGTAAAACTTAACAAAATAAATCCAAAACAACATTTTACACAACCACCCCCAAGATATACAGAAGCGTCCTTGGTTAAAGCCCTCGAAGAATACGGTATTGGTAGACCTTCAACCTATGCACCGATTATTGATAAAATACAAAAAAAGGGTTATGTCGAGAAAATTGAAAAAGCACTTGCGCCAACCATTCTTGGTAGAACATTAAGTAAACAACTTGTTCAATACTTTACTGATATTATGAACTATGAATTTACGGCTAAAATGGAAACAAAGCTAGATGATGTTGCGGAGCAAAAAGCAATTTGGACTGACGTTTTGAGCGACTTCTATACTCCATTTACAGATACGGTTGATTCAGCCAAGAAAAATATGCCAAGAGTTCTTATTGAATCAGAAGTTCTGTGCCCAAACTGTGGAAAAACAATGATTGTAAGAACTAGTCGTTTTGGTACACAATTCTTGGGTTGTTCTGGTTATCCGGAATGTAAAACAATGATGCCTCTTAACAAAGATGGTTCTACAACACCTGTTGATGAAAAAAGTGATGAAAAGTGCGAAAAATGCAATTCTGAAATGATAATAAAAGTAGGACCTTATGGAAAATACCTACAATGCACAAATGATGAGTGTAAAAACAGAAAACGTCTTGTAGTTACAACTGGTGTAACTTGTCCAAAATGTGGTAAAGGAGAAGTTATCCAACGAAAATCAAAATATGGCAAAATATTCTATGGATGCAACAAATATCCAGACTGTGATTTTGTTTCTTGGAATGAACCTGTAAAGGAAAGTTGCCCTGAGTGTAACTCTTACATGTTTAAGAAAATAACAAAAAAAGAATCTAAGATAATGTGTTCAAATAGTGAATGTGGATATTCAAAACTAATTGAAGAGGACATAGATAATGGATAAGTACGCAGTTATCGGTTATCCTCTAGCTCAATCGTTATCATCAGTAATGCATAATGCTATGTTTAAACATTTAGGGCTAGATGCAAATTATGAAACAATAGAAACAGATCAAGAGGATTTAGTTACTAGGTTAAAACAGTTAAAATCCAGAGGTTATGGAGGATTTAACGTAACAATACCTCTTAAAGTACCAATAAAACTATTCTTAGAAGAATGTGATAAACAAGCAGACTTGGCAGGTTGTGCCAACACTGTAAAAATCATGCCTGACAAAAGTCTATATGGATACAATACAGACATATATGGATTTATCGCAGCAATTCCAGAAGAAATTAAAAACGACCTAAAAAACAATACAGTCACAATATTGGGTACTGGTGGAGCAGCAAGAGCAGCATCAATTGCCCTTTGCCAATCAGAAGTAACACAAATTGATTTCTATGCAAGAAATGTAATCAACGCAAGTTCAATGGTAAATTTCTTGAGAGAAAGTTTCGTCAATGTAAAATTCAACTTATTTCAAATGCAGAGTCTTTCTAATTTATCAGATAGCGTTATGCTGGTAAACTCAACTCCTATTGGAATGAGAGGAAAAGCCATGGGGTTGAGCCCGATTGAAGAGAAAGTACTCAAAACTTTACCAGAAAACGCAACTGTATATGATATTGTATATAATCCACTGAAAACAGAATTGCTAAAACTTGCGCAAGCCAATAACTACAAAACAATTACAGGCCTTGATATGTTTGTACATCAAGGCGCAAAAGCATTCGAAATCTGGACTGGTCAAAAGCCAATACCTGAAGTAATGAAAATGGCTGTTCTTGAAGCATTAGCTCAATAATTACAGATTTTTTATAATTTCATCTGTATACTCAGATGTTGAGGCATTACCACCCAAATCAGAGGTAAGAACATTTCTTTCTGCTATAACTTTTCTCAAAGCCATTTCAATTTTTTCCGCAGCAAAATCCTCACCAATGTGATGAAGCATATTTATTGCGCAAAATAAAAGTGCTGTAGGATTGGCTTTGTTTTGTCCTTTAATATCTGGGGCCGAACCATGAACTGGCTCAAATACTGCGCAATCCAAACCTATGTTTGCACCTTGAGCAACACCTAAACCACCAATCAACCCTGCGGTTAAATCTGAAACTATATCTCCGTATAAATTTGGTAAAACTAGGACATCAAACTTATGTGGATTTTGTACAAGTTGCATACACAAATTGTCTACTAATATTTCTTTAAATTCTATTTGAGGATAATCTTTTGCTACTTCTCGTGCACATTCTAAAAATAATCCGTCTGAAAGCTTGCAAATATTCGCTTTAGTTACAACATGGACGGTCTTTCTGTTGTATTTTAATGCGTATTCAAATGCATATTTTGCAATTCTGACAGATGCATCTCTAGTAATAATTTTTATAGATTCTGCAACATCGTCACTAACTTGACGTTCAATTCCAGCATATAAGTCTTCTGTATTTTCTCTTACCACTACCAAATCAACATTATCAAATGGAGTTTTTATACCTTTTATATTTTTACAAGGACGTACATTTGCATATAAGTCCAATTCTTTTCTAAGCGCAACATTAACACTCCTAAATCCTTTCCCGATAGGAGTAGTTACAGGAGCTTTTAATGCAACTTTATTTTTACGAATAGAATCTATTACGCTCTGTGGCAATGGAGTTCCCTCAACTTCAGCAACATCAGCCCCTGCAGATTGAATATCCCAGTCAATTTTTACACCAGCAGCTTTAATAATTCGAACTACTGCATCTGAGATTTCAGGGCCAATTCCATCCCCAGGTATTAATGTTACTGTTGTCATTAAATTTTTTCCTCCAACTTGTCAGCAAGCAATCTAATTGCTTGTTTTGCAAACATATATTTTATTAAAATTCTAGGATATTTGGGGTTTACATTGTACTTTATAACATTAACATCAGGATTTTCGCCATTTTTAGCGATACCAATGTAAACTAATCCCACAGGTTTTTCTTCAGTTCCACCAGTTGGGCCAGCAATACCAGTTGTAACAAGCGAATAATCTGCACCTGTTTCTCTTAAAAGTCCCAAAGCCATTTCAGTTGCGGTTTGTAAACTTACTGCTCCATATGTCTTTAGCGTATCTGATGAAACTCCAAGGTATCTAGATTTTGCTTCATTTGCATATGTAATGAAATTGGCTTTAATAAAAGCTGAACTTCCCGATACATCCGTCATTAAAGAGCTAACTAGTCCTCCAGTACAAGACTCAGCAATTGCCAATTGTTTATCGGTCTCAATCAACATTCTTGCAACTAGCTGTTCATCTTGTTTTTGGAATATTAAATTTATTAAACGAATAAAGTTAATCATATTAATGAATTGGTATATTTAATGGTTGAGTTAACATAACTTGAAAAATCTGTCCTTGGTGCAAAGTAACATCATTACCTTTTCTAAATAAATCAGCAATGCTGTCACCAACATAATAAGCTGCGCCACCCAAAACACCGCCTACTGCAGCAATTGGAACACATACATATTGTAAATTTTCGCCAGTACCTTTACCCCAATCAATCGTAGCTTTTACTAGTTTTTTTGTATTATCCCAATTTTGTCTAATTGCATAACTATAATTGCCATTTTGATAAATACCACCATCAAGCGTAAGTTGAGCATAGTTATATAAACCAGCATTAAGAGGAATTTGACGACCAGTTGGCGTAACAATATGATCAAAAGTCATGTACAATAATGCGCTTCTAGACAAACGCTTAGGAGGAACAATATTATCAAAAGTACCTCGGATTACAGACCCTGCTGGTAACACAACTTGTCCGTTTACGAGTTTATCGTCTTTTAGCATAGCAGAAAATTCATCACCAACTGCAGCACTTGCTGTAGAAACAGTTTCTAACATTTCCATATTAAGTGTTGTGCCAGCCGGAATTCTCGCTGACTGAACATCAGCTTTAATCGTTTTTGCTGCTTGCACTGCCTCTGAAAAAAAGCTCGTACAAAATAGTACAGCAGCCCCAACTAAACTCAAAAAGATATATTTTTTCATAACCTCACTCCATAAAACTATTTATATGTTTATTTTAGATATTGTCAAAAAAAAATGCAATATTATTTAATTTCTTCATACAAAGTCGATGCTTCTTGAACAGAAACATTTCCTTGAGGAATACAAAGAACTTTAACAATAACAAACTTATTAAAATGTTCAATTTTTATGATATCTCCAACTTTCAATTGTTTAGATGGTTTTGCAGGGTTGTCATTAACAAACACTCTACCTTGGTCTGACACATCATTTGCTACGGTTCTTCTTTTTATCAATCTGGAAACTTTTAAAAATTTATCTAATCGCATTTTACACCTCTCTATACAAATAATAATCAAAAATAAAAACAGAGAAAAGAACAAAATTTAATT
>JAZSES010000007.1:0-6617 GCA_045531805.1 Candidatus Limenecus sp.
GAACGAGCTAAAGAAAATGTCTGGTTTGCCACAGGGTCTTACCAGAATGTAGTGAACACGCCTGATTGGTAAGATGCTGAAACAAGTTCAGCATGACAGTTTTATAGAATTGCTTTCGACCAAACTACTCATTAAAATACATCCACCCTAGCAAAAAAGACCCCTTACGGAGTCTCTTTAAAATGGTGGGCAGGGGTGGATTCGAACCACCGTACCCTCGCGGGAACAGATTTACAGTCTGTCGCCTTTAGCCACTCGGCCACCTACCCATATTAAATTTTCAAAAGTCTGCCTTTGACGGGATTTGAACCCGTGGCCTCTGCCTTACCAAGCGAGTGCGCTACCCCTGCGCCACAAAGGCAAATGTCACAGAAGTTTTTAGTTTTCAATTCAGCATATTTTGAACCAAGGGAGTGCTGCTACCCTCCTCCATTTCGACTTGACATTTAGTCAACTCTCATGGAGTCCTTGCCACAAAGGCAAATGTCACAAAAGCTATGCTGTTTTCAAACTTCCTGTTATTCACAGAAAATGCCGAAGATAGGAATCGAACCTACAACCTACGGTTTACAAAACCGTTGCTCTACCATTGAGCCACTTCGGCATAGGATTATAATATTAAGGACATACTTTTGTGTCAAGAGGTTATTTAATATTTTTTATTTCATTTGCTATTTTTTTGACAACATCACCCCAATGATAAGGTTTTTCTTGCTTATAAATCCGTACACTATTGTACCAAGGTGTTGTATTGGTATCATCAAACCAACGCCATTCACTCGAGTAAGGAAGTAGCAAAAAGGTTTTCACGCCCAACGCCCCAGCCAAATGAGCAATTGCCGAATCAATAGTTATTAAAATATCCAGGTTCATCAGTGCAGCTGCAGTATCCTCAAAGTTTTTGAAAGTAACACCCAAGTCTATCAATTGAGGATAGTTCTTAATTTGGTTTTCATTGTCTTCTTTTTCAAATGAATAAAAATTAAAGCTTTTATCTTTATTCAAAAATATTGGCTCTAGTTCTTTTAATTTTATAGAACGATTTGCAAAGACATTTGGATTTCCTTGCCAAAATAACCCTATTTTGAATTTGTTTGTATCAAAATATTCTTTTTGGTATTTTTCAACAAGTCCTTTATCTGATGTTAAATAACCATTTGAATCTGGTATATTTTCAAAATCCATATTTAGTAAGAAATGTAGTTCCATAATGCTTACACTGTAATCATATTTGACACTGCTTTTGTCAACAAATTCGATTTCTGGAAAATTCTTTTCAATAAGACACTTAATATTTGTTGGTAACCAAACTTTTATATGTTTAAAGTATTTTTTCAAAAAAGGAAAATATCGACTAAACATTATATGGTCACCAAATCCAGCATAATAATATACCAACAGTGTTTTGTCTTTGTGTTTTTTCCCATCCCAAGGATTTTTATATTTTTCTTTTACTTCTTGTTTAACTACTTGATAATATTTACGACCGTTTTTTAAATCTTTTTTTGATAAGTATGACATTCCCAAACTTATCATTGTTTCATAGTGATTTGGGCGCAATTTTAATGCTTGTTTTAAATATTTTATTGATTCGTCAAAATCCCTAAGTGTTCTATAAAGAACTCCAAGATTGTGTAATGCTTCATAATTTTGCTCGGATTTTAGTGAATTAATATAGCATAATTTTGCTTTTTCAAAGTTTTTTATTTTTTCATAGAGCAAACCCAAATTATTCCATCCAACCGAATCATTAGCCTCCAAAGACAAAGCCTTTTCAAAAAATTTTATGCCATATACGTATTGTTCCGATGTTTTAGCCATTTTGGCAAAATCTCTTGCTATATCAAGATTGTTTGGCTCATAATCTAGTACTTTTTCAAAACATTGCATTGCTTTTTCGTAATTTTTTTCTTTGTAATAAACAAGTCCAAGGTTTTGAAAAAACTCAGCACATGGAAATCCTGTAGTTGCTGTTATAAAAAGTTTTTTAGCATTTTCCAAATTATTTTGTTGTAAATAAATTAAACCTAATAAATTTGAAATATCAGGCTGTTCTGGGTTTATACGTAAAAATTCTTTGTAAATTTCAGCAGCCTTTTCAAGCTTTCCAATAGATTGCAGTTCAAGTGCTTTTTGTATATCAGGCATTACAGCACCTTATTGTCTTTGTTCTTCGTGATAAATTCCACCACCACAAATTGTTTCTATAACTTTTAATAGAAACTCCCTTGGTGCATCCATGTGATTTATATAAAATTCTTTATTGCCCAAATGATTTATTTTTATTATACAATTTTGCCCACGTTCTGCGGGTATAAATAAAGAAGCAACCTCTTGCTCAAGCGCAATTTGCAATTGAGAATTTTCATCTGTATCTTTTATTAACGCTAAGAAATCGCCTTTTATCGCCATAATCCTATTTGAAATCATCGGCATTTCTACACCACGATATAGCGCTTGAGGTTGAGTATTCCAGCGAGTCGTGAAAGTAATAGTATGCCATAAAATATGAACAACAAGTATATCTTTGTTTTCATTAAGCTCGTAATATATATTATCAGTTGAAACACCTCTAGCCCCGAACGATTGTTTCAAATATTCAATTGTAGATTCAAGATTATCTAATATTTTTACAAATGTTTCTGAAGCATTCATTGTAGAACGCTGGTACTCCAAAAATTGTTTGTACATATGAGTAGAAACAAGATTTATTCTTTCTTGAATGACAGATGACTTTCTTATTGAAGTTTCTAGATTATCAAAACTGTTGAAATTGTTGTCCAATTATATCTCTCTTGCTCTAGTGTTCCGTAACCATTACATTCGATTGGGGATTCACTTTATTCGGTAACTTGAGGACTACCCTATATTTATTGTATATAAAAATAATCTATTTGGGTACAAAACTCTTTACTTTTCTTTACATATCAATACGTTTTTCGTTATCTGCTCTAAAAAAATTAGACAAATAATCATCTATTTGGAGTTGACTACAAAAAAAACTTTGGCTAAACTCTTACTATACGGAAGATTATAAGGAATTAATAAGATGGCAAACGTAGCGAATTGTAAAAAATGTGGTACTTTGTTTTTACAAACATCAGGCAAACCTATTTGCGACAAATGTGTTGAAAAACTTAACAAATTGATTAGCGATATAAATGATTATGTACTTTCATCTGTGGATGAAACAGTGCCAATGGAAACAATTTTTGAAAAATTCCCTATTACAAGAAACGAGTTTGAAGAATTTTTTGTTGCTGGTAAATTTGTAAGAATTGCAAAAAAAGTTACAATGGTTTGTACAAAATGCGGACAAGTTACACCAATTGATGGAAAAACTGGTTCAGTTTGTAGAACTTGTATTAAAAAAATTCAAAATGAAATCTAATTGCGAACAATGAGAATTGTCGTTGTTGGATATGATAAAATGTTTTCCAATCTTGTGTTAGGCTCTTTAGACGCTGGACACAAGATTGTTGGTGTTTTGAGACATGAGCGTGTATCAACAAATCCATTTATTTTGTTTATAAAAGATTTAATATTTCCTAGCAAAGATTATTCTTTCATAAAAAGCTTGGGCCTGCATGAAATCAACGCGAGAAGTGTTAACTCAAAAGAATTTCGAAACCAAATTTTAAAACTAAGTCCAGATATTACTTTGGTAGGTTCTTGGAGTGAGAAATTCAAAAAAAATATTATAGAATTACCTAAATTGGGAACAATAAACTGTCATCCATCATTATTACCAGCATATAGAGGACCAAATCCATATATGAGAGTGATAATGAACGGAGAAAATGAAACAGGTATTACATTACATTTAATGGATGAAAATTTGGATACAGGACCAATTTTGTTACAAAAGAAAATTATGATTAAGCAAGGGTTTGATGGAGATACCGGCGAAAGTTTAAAAAACAAGTGTTGTTCAGTTGCAAGAATCGCTATTGCTGAATTACTTACTCGTATGAATAATGAAATGGTAATACCGATTAACCAAAAAAGCACTGGGGCTTCTTATTATCCACAAATTAATGAAAAAGATATTTTAATTGATTTTGAAAAAAATTCTTCTGAGATAAACTCATTAGTAAGAGCATTAACGCCATGGCAACCAGCTTACATCCCTCACAAAAGAGTTTTCTTACAAGTTGGTAAAGTTGAGTTTTTCGGAAATAAAACAAAATATAAAATTGGCATGTACAAATCGGGCATGGTTATAAAACGCAATTTTAGAGCAATTTGGGTTTTAACTAGCGATAATAAAATAGCTAAACTTTCAAAACTAAAATTATTTTGCAAAATTGGAAAAATATTTACACCTTTTTATTTAAAATTATTTGTCAAGATAGGCGATTTTTGCAGATAATTAAAGCATTTTACCTTAATCGGGAAAACTTTTTTAAATTTTCAAAAAAAATTCACTCTTTGTTTGTATAAATATTTTGTTCGTATCATAATTATTATGATGGATGAAAACTTTACACGTAAGAGTTTTTCATAAATTAGAAAGGTAAAAACATGCTTAAAGAACAACTAGACAAAATTATGTGTCCTAAAGCTATTGCTGTAGTAGGCGCATCAACAAAACCAAAAACTATTGGTTCTGAAATCATGCAAAGACTCAGAGATTACAAATTTGCTGGAAAAGTATATCCAGTAAACCCAAAAGGTGGAATGATTGAAGGCTTCCAAGCTTACACATCTATCGCTGAAATTCCAGGCGAAGTTGATTTGGCTGTAATCGTAGTTAATGCAAAATTCGTTTTGGATACAATTGATCAATGCCACGCTAAAGGTATTAAAGGTTTATGTATTATCACTGCTGGTTTTAAAGAAACTGGTGCTGAAGGTGCAGAAGCTGAAAAACAACTTTTGGCAAAAGTTCGTGAATACGGTATGAGATGTGTTGGTCCAAACTGCTTGGGCGTGTTGAACACTCATCCATCAGTACAAATGGATGCTACATTTGCTGAATCATTACCTATTAGAGGTGATATCGGCTTTGTTTCTCAATCTGGCGCATTAGGTGGCGGTATTTTGAATATCTTGAAAGACCTTAACTTGGGCTTTGCTCAATTTATTTCTATTGGTAACCAAGCTGATGTAAACGCTGAAACTGCTATTGAATATTGGGAAAATGACGATGATGTAAAACAAATCTTGCTTTACATGGAATCTATCCAAAATCCAGCAAACTTCAGAAAATTGGCTTCAAGAATTACTAAAAAGAAACCAATTCTTGCATTGAAAGCTGGTCGTTCAGCAGCTGGTGCTTCTGCTGCATCTTCACACACTGGTTCTTTGGCTGGTGCTGACAAAGCTGCTGATGCATTGTTGAAACAATGTGGTGTTATCAGAGAATTTTCTTTGAAAAACTTGTTTGCAAACGCAAAAGCATTCTCTAACTGTCCTATTCCAAAAGGAAATAGAGTTGCTATCGTCACTAACTCAGGTGGTCCTGGTATCATGGCTACAGACGCAGTTTGTGAGTCTGGTATGCAAATGGCACAAATCTCAGATGCTACAAAAGCAGAATTGAGAAGTTTCTTGCCAGCTGCAGCAAGTGTTAAAAACCCAGTTGATATGATTGCATCTGCACCTATCGAACACTACAAACAAACACTTGAAACAGTTCTTAAAGATCCAGAAGTTGACATGGTTGCAGTTATTTACTTGCCATTCTTGGGCTTAAAAGATATCGATGTTGCTAAAGCATTGATGGAAATTAAAGCTAAAAACCCAGAAAAACCAATTTTGGGTGTATTCATGACTACAAGTGAATTCTTTACAGAAATCTCTAACTTGGAAGTTAATATGCCATTCTATATGTATGCAGAAGAAGCTGCAGAAGCTATGGCTAGACTTGACCAACAAAGAAGATGGATGGAAAGACCAGAAGGTAAAATGCCTGTTTATGATGTAGATAAAGCTAAAGCTGAAAAAATCATTAAAGGTGCAGTTGCTGAAGGTCGTGCTCAATTGACTACTTTGGAATCAATTGATGTTCTTGATGCTTATGGTATCAGAGCTTGTAAATATGGCTTGGCTACTAACGAAGAAGAAGTTGTTGAACTTGGAAACTCAATTGGCTACCCAGTTGTTATGAAAATGACTTCTAAAACAACTTCTCACAAAACAGATGTTGGTGGTGTAAGAGTTAATATCCAATCTGAAGAACAATTGAGAGCTGAATACCAAGACTTGATTGCTAAATTGACTGAAAAAGGTCTTATCGATGGCCTTGAAGGTGTTATCATTCAAGAAATGGTTAAAGGCAATCGTGAAATGGTTTGCGGTATAGCTACAGACCCACAATTCGGCCCAATGATGATGTTTGGTTTGGGTGGTGTATTCATCGAAACTATGAAAGACGTTATCTTCAGAATAGCTCCATTAACAGATGTTGATGCTGACGAAATGATTAAAGGCGTAAAAGCTTACGAATTGTTAAAAGGTGCTAGAGGTACAAAACCTGCTAACATCGACCAAATCCAAGAAACTCTCTTGAGATTGTCACAAATGGTTAACGACTTCAAATTTATCGATGAACTTGATATCAACCCATTGCTTATCTCTGAAAAAACAGGTGAAGGCATTGCCGTTGATGGACG
>JAZSES010000183.1:0-2457 GCA_045531805.1 Candidatus Limenecus sp.
AATCGCTTTGGAATTATACCCCAACTGTTTTTGTACAATCATTTCACTTAATTCTTCCAAAGTCCCAAAACCACCTGGCAAAGCAACAACTGCATCTGACAACTCATCCATTTTGGCTTTTCTCGTTCTCATACAAGGCGTCAAAATAAATTCATCACAATAATCAGAAAATACATCTAGTTCTTGCAACTTCTTTGGCATTACTCCAATCAATTTACAACCATTGTTTTTAACTTGCTCAGCACAAGCCCACATCAATCCCAAACAACTACCACCATAAACCATATCAAAGCCATTCTGAGCCAGTTCTCTACCCAATTTTTTGGCCTCATCATAATACCCCTCTTCTAAAAAATTACAAGATGAAGCAAACACACATACATTTTTTATCATACAATCCTCTCTTCTTCCCTTTTATCCAATAATATCATAAGAAGCTTGCATATTATAAGGTAAGAAGTATACAATAGAACTATGAGATTTCTGAAAAAGCTTTTTAAAAAGACCGTATCCAAAGTTATCACTGGTATATTAATACTATTATTTTTGCTGTCCTTGTTTGTATATTGGGGTTGGTACGTAAAGCAAGTAAATAAAGTGTACGGGCTCTACTATGTATACCAAGGCGATAAAGCATACAAGTCAGAAAAACTAGAAAAAGCAATAAAATTCTATCGCCATGGACTAGAAAAATATCCAGAACACTCATTAGCTAGATGTAACCTAGGCAATATTTTTGTAAAATATGAGGATTATTTTTCGGCAGTAGAACAATATGAAGAAGCTTTAAAACACGACCCCAAATTTATAGTATGTAGAATGAATTTGGGAATTGTTTCAGCCGAAAAATTATCAGATTTTGACAAAGCAATTAGAGAATATCAAACAATTATCGAAACAAAAAGAGCAACAGTACACATCCCTCTGATTTTTGACAGTGTAAAAAGCACAAGAGAAAATAAAACAATAGCATTCTACAATATGGGCTTAGCATACCGTGGAAAGTCAATGCTAGCTGGCGAAAAATCACACGCGTCCAATGATTACATAGAAAAAGCTATTGAATGTTATCAAAAGGCTCTTAAACGCAAAAAAGATAGCTACAAAATAAACTATAACTATGCACTAGCAAATCACCTTATTGGCAATTACAAAGAAGCTGGTCTAGGATATTGCAGAGCAATTGAACTCGAGCCAATGACATTTGATGCACACTACAATCTCTCAATCTTACTTAGAAAAATAGGTAAGCTTCGCGAAGCACAAGATGAACTAGAAAAATCATTATTAATTGTAAGTAGTGAACAAGATCCGTTTATTACAAAATATATTTTCAATGTGTATTCAGAAATTGTAGAGAAATCAGCAGCAAGAGGTGAGTACAAAAAAGGTACTGGTACAACATCACCAGAAAGCCAAGTAAAAGAAGGAATGCACACACCTCACATCGTTTCTGAAGAGATTGAAAACGAAGATGACCCTCTAGGTATAAATCATCTTACTTATGTAAATGGGAAAGTCGTTGTTGATTCAGAAGAAGCTGACAAATTTATGAAAGAAAGCTTTGGTAAATGCAACGCAAAAAAAATCTTTGAAAACTACGAAGAAGACGATACCTACAATGGAAGATATAGCAGGAGATTTTAGACTTGAACTGTAAAAATGAATTAACGTTCTTGCTAGACATTTCAAATACTCTGGCAAATACAAATGATACAAATAATCTTCTTCAAGATTTAAAAAAAATATTTCAGGAATATTTTTCGATAAACAATTTTCAAATATTTATAAAAGATGAATCAACTTCAACACTCAGAGATTTTGTAAAAAGCTGGATTATTATAGAAAAAAATTTACAACAAGAGCTTGTATCCAATATATTTAACAAGTTAAAAACTGCTACAGAAAAAGATTTTATTCTCAACAATAAGCCTTGCAATTACACATCCAATATTACCCAAGATATTGAATTAGAAAAAAACTTAATGTATTTTCCAATTTTCAACGAAAAAAAACTTGTAGGCATAATTGAAATAAACTTTGACAAAATAAATGAATCCGCAAAAACAAAAGAGTTTCTAACAGCACTAAGAATTGCGATTTCACAAATTAACACAGTAATTATTAACAAAATTCTAAACCGCCACTTATGCGCAAACATAAAGTTCCAACAGATTATGAAAAGCATCGCAAAACTTATCGAAAATCAATTTGAACTTGAATATATTTTGCCAATAATTGGAGAATTAATAGACAGTTTTGTAACAGACCATCTTATCTATATTTTTATCAAAAATGAAAATAATAAAGAATACAAACTTTTTTGGCCACTAGACTGTCAAGATGAAAAAGTTATAAATAATTTAAAAGAAATAAATGACTCAAAATCATATTTTATTTCACCAGATAAAAAAACAGGTCTTTTTGCAATAAAAAATGATAACGAAATTATTGGCA
>JAZSES010000207.1:0-3659 GCA_045531805.1 Candidatus Limenecus sp.
CTAGATATTTCCGTAGTACGCATCCAAGTACAATTGTTTCATTTCTGCAAACAATGGGTATCTTGGGTTTGCACCTGTACATTGGTCGTCAAATGCAAGTTCAACCATTTCGTCAAGTTTTGCAAGGAATTCAGCTTCTTCAATGCCGTATTCTTTGATTGACAATGGTAAACCAAGGTCTTTTTTCATTTGAGTCAATGCATCGATTAATGCTTGTACTTTTTCATCGTCATTTTTGCCACCTAAGCCAAGTTCATCAGCAATTTGTCCATATCTTGCTTTTGCGCAAGGGAATTTATATTGAGGGAATGCTGCTTGTTTTGTAGGTTTATCAGTAGCGTTGTATTTGATTACTTGGTTAATCAACAAAGCGTTGGCCAAACCGTGTGGAACATGGAACATTGCACCCAATTTGTGAGCCATAGAGTGGCAGATGCCCAAGAATGAGTTAGCAAAAGCCATACCTGCAATTGTAGATGCATAGTGTACTTTTTCTCTTGCTTGAGGATCTTTCGCTCCGTTGTCGTAAGAACGTTTCAAGTATCTGAACAACAACTTCAACGCTTCAAGAGCATTTGAGTTAGTGAAGTTTGTTGCCATAATTGAAACATATGCTTCGATTGAGTGAGTAATAGCATCGTAGCCTGATACAGCAGTCAAGCCTTTTGGCATAGAATCTACTAGGTTAGGGTCAACGATAGCTACGTTTGGAGTTAATGCATAATCTGCAATTGCATATTTAACACCAGTTTCGTCATCTGTGATGATAGCAAACGGAGTAACTTCTGAACCTGTACCAGATGTTGTAGGTACACAAACCATTTCTGCTTTTTTACCTAATTCAGGAATTTGGCAGATACGTTTTCTAATATCCATAAATCTCATAGCAATGTCTTCAAACACAGTTTCCGGTTGTTCATACATTAACCACAAGATTTTTGCAGCGTCCATAGAAGAACCACCACCAAGAGCGATGAATACGTCTGGTTCGTATGCTTTAACCATCATCATTGCATCATTGATAGTTGATAATGTTGGGTCTGGTTTTACGTCGAAGAAGATTTGATAATCTACGCCGATTTCATCTAATGTATTTGTAATTGCATTAGTCATACCAGAGTTAAACAAGAATCTATCAGTAACAATGAATGCACGCTTTTTACCTTGCAACTCTCTAAGAGCCAAGTCCAAAGCTCCTCTTTTGAAATAAACTTTTGCTGGAACTTTGTACCAAAGCATGTTTTCTCTCCTTTCAGCTACAGTTTTTATGTTCAATAAGTGTTGAGGTCCAACGTTTTCACTTGTAGCGTTACCGCCCCAAGAACCGCAACCCAATGTTAATGAAGGATTTACACGGAAGTTGAACAAGTCACCAATACCACCTTGTGATGATGGAGTATTGATTAGTATTCTACAAGTATGCAACTTCAAGCCGAATGCGTCAATTCTTTCAGGGAATCTGTCATCAGTGTAAAGAACTGATGTGTGACCAGCCCCACCAAAATCAACCAATGCATATGCTTTTTCAGTAGCTTCTGTAAAGTCTTTAGCTTTGTACATAGCCAAAACTGGAGAAAGTTTTTCGTGTGCAAATGCTTCTTCTTGGCAAATGTCAGTAGTTTCACCAATAAGAACTTTTGTATCAGCAGGAACTGTAACGCCAGCCATTTCTGCAATTTTTGCAGCTGGTTGACCTACGATAGCTGCGTTTAGTCTACCATCTTTAAGGATTACACCAGCAACTTTTGCTTTTTCGTCTGCAGAAAGAATGTGCGCACCTCTCAAGATGAATTCTTTTTTCACTTCTTCGTATACATCTTTAACAACGATTACAGATTGTTCAGAAGCACAAATCATACCGTTATCAAATGTTTTTGACATTAAAATTGAAGATACTGCCATTTTGATATCAGCAGTTTCATCAATAACCGCAGGTGTATTACCAGGGCCAACACCTAATGCTGGTTTACCTGAAGAGTAAGCTGCAGTAACCATTCCTGGACCACCAGTAGCCAAAATCATATCGATATCTTCGTGGTGCATTAGAGCGCCTGAAAGTTCAACTGATGGCTCGTCAATCCAAGCAATAAGCCCGTCTGGAGCACCAGCTTCAACAGCTGCATTCAATACGATTTTTGCAGCTTCAATTGTACATTTTTTAGCTCTTGGGTGTGGTGAGAACACAAGTGCGTTTCTTGTTTTCAACGCAATAAGAGCTTTGAAAATTGCAGTTGAAGTAGGGTTAGTTGTTGGAATAACCGCTGCAATAACACCGATAGGTTCTGCTACTCTTTTGATACCATTCGCTTTATCTTCAGAAATGATACCTGCAGTTTTAAAGTTTTTATATTTATTGTAGATATATTCAGCTGCAAAATGGTTTTTGATAATTTTATCTTCCATTACGCCCATACCAGATTCTTCAACAGCCATTTTAGCTAGAGGAATTCTCATTTTGTCAGCAGCAGTTGCAGCAGCTTTAAAAATTTTATCTACTTGCTCTTGTGTAAATTTTGCATAAATTTGTTGTGCTTTTTTTGCTTTTTCAATAATTTGTTTCAAGTCGTCGTGAGTTTTAACTTCAGTAGACTTGTTAACAGTTTTTTCTGTTTCGGCTTGTTTTTTTGTTGCCATATTCAAGTTCTCCTTTTATCGTGAATTAAATCACTATTAATATAACTTGCTAAAGATAAAATTTCAAGTGTTATTTTTACATTTATTAAGTTTTTTATTACAAAGGATATTCTTAATTATAGTATCTATATTCATTTTCAGGAATTAATAGCATATTCACATTTGAATTTTTAAAACGTGATATTTTTCACAATTGAGGTTTTGTAAGTAGTTTGCCTTAATTTTAGATATTTTATAAAATACTGTTGAGAATGGAGATTCATGTTTGCAATTGAAGATATTAAATACAAGCAACGAATTGATATTGCAGATAGTGATTTGGCAAAGATAAGTTTAGTTTGTTGTGAAGATATGTTGGACGGAGCTTTCGAGACTTTGAAATTATTTCCACATATAGATGTTGAAAGGATTTGTTACTTACCTTTTTTACCTTTTATATTTTGTAGTAAAGAGTATAAGGGGATTCCTGTTGAGAAAATTCGTGATTTAAATCCAGATGTTATATATGTTACATTAACCTGTGGAACATCTGCTTTTAATACAGTTAGTAATGTATTAGGTTTTGACGTAAACAAAGTAAAATTCTTTTATTTATAGTAAATCGAAATTAATTATATATTTCAAGCATAGTCTGAATGATGGCTTTAAGATTGTATCGATTTTTTTTGTATTTATTTGAATTTCATCATTTAGGTATTTGTAAATTTGATAATCATCCCAAGCTAATATTAAAATAATGTCAAAATACGTATTTTTTAAATTATATGGCGAAATAACTTGGTAATTACAGAATTTTACATTTTCATTTTCTATAAATGATTTGTCAGAAAAACCAATAATATTTAATTTTGATAAATCGTAATTTTCAACCACGTACCTAGCGTATTGTCCTGCGCCATATATGATAATTTTTTTGTTTTTATACTTTTTGGCAAGTTTATTTATCTGTTTTTGTGGATTTGCATCTTTTAAAAATTGAGTGTACATGTTTATCTTTCTGCTACTATTGCGTAAAAATGAGTGTT
>JAZSES010000172.1:0-6955 GCA_045531805.1 Candidatus Limenecus sp.
ATTTTCAAATTGAAGTTGCATTTTTTCATAAACATCCGTATATGTTTCAGAGTATACTTTTTGTTGTTGTTCAATTCGTTTTTCGTGTTCTTTTTTTAAGAAAAAATACGTTATAATTGCTCCAACAAATACACCTAAAAGAACACAAAATGCATATATTATAAATTCCATAAACTCTCCTCTTTATTGGTTATTATATTAATTTAAATCATAGCACAATATTGTAAACCTGTTGTTTTTTGTTTGAAACAGAATATAATAGATATTATATACATTTGGTGAGGACTGATTTTGAACGATAAAAGATGGTACGATGAACACAAAGAAACTAGAATGGCTATGGGGCTTTTGCAGGCTTTGCATCCTACCATTCAAAGCAAGTTATGTAATGATATAATTAATGTAGCGAGTGCTATAAAAACTGTTCATCGTGAAAACGACTCAGCACCATTGAGTATTGGTTTAGAAAGAGTTTTGGGGCTTTATCAAACGAATAAAGGCCGCCGTTGGTATGACAAAAACCCTGACTTATCTGTTGCTATAAAAACTATTTCTACATTACCTGAAAGTGATTATAAAAATATCATGGAAGGTATTTATATGTCTTTGAAATAAGGCTTTATTATGACTGATTTTTCTCGTAATGAATTAATTTGGGGTAAGACTAATCAATCTGTTTTGGCTAGAAAACATGTTATTGTTTTTGGCTTGGGGGGAGTTGGTGGTTTTGCATTAGAATCTTTGGCAAGAGCTGGTGTTGGTAATTTTACTATTGTTGATTTTGATGTTGTAAGTGAATCTAACATTAATAGGCAAATTGTTGCTCTTAATTCTACTGTTGGACAGAAAAAGACCGAGTTGTTCCGTGAAAGATTATTGGATATAAATCCTAATATCAATATTAGGTGCATTGATGATTTTTATAGTGAAAATCTACGAGATGAATGTTTTAGAGATAGAACAGATTTTGTAATTGATGCTATAGATACTATGCGATCCAAAGTTGATTTGTTGGTTTATTGTTATAAGAATAATATTCCTGTTGTTACTTCAATGGGTGCGGGTAACCGATTAAATCCTACAGAACTTTATATTGCAGATATTTCTGAATTGGATTCTAAAAAATGTGTTTTTACAAAAAATGTTTTGTACCAACTCAAAAAACACGGAATTGAAAAAGGTATTACGGCTGTTTCTAGCAAAGAAAAGCCATCAGTATTAGAAAAGGTTTCTGTTACAGAAAAAATTATTACTAAACAAGGTGAAGAGTTAGAGTTCAATAAAATTACTCCTGGTTCAACGCCATTTGTTCCTGCAGTTGCTGGGTATTACTTGGGGTGGTTTGTTTTGGATAAGTTATTAAAAACCCCTCAGTAAATGTATTACAAAATGTTTTTCATTTGATACAATTTAGGCATGAGTATTTCTAGTGTTATAAAAATATTCAAACAAAGTGCTACTTATAATCTTGCCAAATTGCTTTTGCAACAAGGGCAAGAATTTTTGGAAACTTTGGGTGAAATGGGGATTAGAACTGCTCAGGTTTTAAAATTTGTTTTTATTAATACTATTAAAAGACAGTTTAGTTGGAAACTTATAATTGAACAATGTTCTCGTTTTGCTGTCGATTCTTTACCCATAACTCTTTCTATTGTTGGAATGTGTGCGATTATTATTTCAATGCAAGTTGCGCCAGAAATGGTTAAGCAAGGTGGAGAAAAGTTTGTTGGCATGCTCATGGCTGTCGTAATGACTAGAGAAATGGGTGCGATAATGTCAGGATTTGCTATTATTTCAATGATAGGTTCTGCATTTGCTTCAGAAATTGCTACAATGCGTGTTACTGAACAGATAGATGCATTGAAGGTGTTGAAAGTTGATCCTGTAGAATATTTATTTTTGCCAAGAGTTATTGCAGGTTTTGTGATGATGCCTTTTGTTGTCATTATTGCTTCAACATTCGGGCTTATTTGTTCTGGGGTTGCTTCTTATTTGAGTGCCCATGTGAGTAGATTGAATTTTATAAGTTCATTGTGGCAAGGGTTGTACCTAAAAGATATTATGGTAAGTCTTTTGAAGTCAGCTTGTTTTGGGGCGGCTATTGCGATAATTAGTTGTACTTGTGGTTATCTAGCATATGGCGGTGCAAAAGGTGTAGGTCTGTCCACAACAAAGGCTGTTGTTTGGTCTTTCGTTGCAATTTGTATAATTGATTATATTTTTGCAACTATATTTTATTTTTAGTTCGAAGGTAAAACTATGAGTATAGAAGTAAAAAATTTAAAAAAATCGTTTAAAGGTAAAATGGTTCTTGATGATGTATCATTCAAAGTTGAGGATGGGGAAATCCTTGCCGTAGTCGGATTGAGTGGTGCAGGGAAAAGTACAATACTGAAGCTTATTTGTGGGTTAACAAAGGTTGATGAGGGAGAAATTATAGTTTCTCCTGGTGATATTGCTATGGCTTTTCAGTATTCTGCGCTTTTTGATTCATTAACAGTTGCTGAAAATATTGCTTTTGCTCTTACTGAGAGAAAAGAGTTTAAAAATAAATATACAAAAGAGCAAATTAGAGAAATTGTTGCACAAAAATTGAAGATGGTTGGATTGGAAGGTATTGAAGATAAAATGCCTCACGAGCTATCTGGTGGCATGCAAAAACGGGTGAGCTTTGCTAGAGCAATTGTTACAGACCCCAAAACTATATTGTATGATGAACCTACAGCTGGATTGGACCCTGTTTCATCTACCATGATTGAGGATTATATAGTACGTTTAAAAGAAGAGTTGCAAGCTAGTTCTGTAATCGTTACACACCAATTATCCACCATTCAAAGGTGTGCTGATAGAGTTATTATGTTATATAATACTAAAATCGTATATTCAGGTACTCCTGAAGATATGATAAACAATGGAAACGAATATACAAAACAGTTTGTAACTGCTTGTATTGATGGTCCAATGAAGGTTGCCGGAACTGATAGTTCTGACGAATAGTTACCCCATTACCGATAAATAGAATTGGAAGAGATATAATGCGATTTTCATCATCATTTAAAGTTGGCGTGTTAACACTTACATCATTATTAATTTTGATATTTAGCATACTTTGGATAAAAGGCAGAGCACTTTCCGCAGGCGAAAGATTATTTGTCGATTTTAAAGATGTTAATGGTATGAGAGCTGGTTCAGCGGTTCAACTTATGGGTTTTAGGATAGGACAGGTGGAAGAAATACAACCAATGCTTTCTAACCCAGAAGACCCAAAAGTTAGAGTTAAGTTCGTTGTAACAGAACCAAATGTAGAAATTCCAACTGCGGCAACTGTTTCTATCCAGCAGTCAGGTATTATTGGCGAACAGTTCTTGGAGATTTCTCCGCCTAAGCTTCGTACACTGTATTTGCCTATTAATAAAAATTCTATGGTTTTGCACTCTAATGATAATGTAAGAATGACATTGAGTGACAAATTATCAGATGTTGGAAAGGTAAAGAAAATTGAGATTATAGAAACAAAAACTTTGCCTATAAATGTTCAAGAAGAAGTTAAAACACCTTCTTCTTACAAAATTGGTTATATAATTACACTCCCAGGATTGAATTTGCCCGACAGAATGATTGGTCAAATTAAGCATGAAGACTCTAAAAACTATTTATTTATTAAGCCAGCAACAAAAATGGAATTGGCATATCCTCAATCAACTTCTAGATTTACTGTAATTGAGCCTTTAAGACTTTCTGATTTTATGGATTTGCAGTATCGAGCAGCGATGTCATTAGCTGAGACTAATGAAAAACTCAGTGCATTTATGTCTGATGATGTTATGGCAGATTTAAAAAATATAGTTGCAAATGTTGACATGCTTACTGTAAAAGCAAATGAAACTTTGGATAAAACTCAGTTGCTGATTGATACATCAAGAAATGATTTGGATAGCTTGATGAAAACAGCTGACAAAGTTACAGATAAAGTTGTTGTGTTGACTGATAATATTAATAATATAATTGGTGACAAGGATTTCAAAGATACGTTAATTTCTACAACAAAATCTATTGATAGATTATCTAATAACTTAAGTAACGTTCTTGAAAATCCACAGACAAAAGAGACTTTAGAAAATTTACAAGTTGCTAGTAAAAATATTTCAGAAATTGCTAGTTATGTAAATGGATTAACAAAAGACTCTTCTTTGAAAGCTCAAATTTCAACAACAGTGCAAAAATTTAACAAAGCATTGGATGATTTGTCTTGTACTCTAGAAACAGTTAATGGTTTGACAACAGATAAGAAAACAGAACTCAATGACACAATAAATAATGTAAGTGAAACTTCTAAAAACTTACGTAAGTTTTCAGAAAAATTGAATAAACGTTTCTTGTTGTTCCGTTTAATGTTCTAGTATAGTTATCTATAATAATATTTATAAAAGAGATTTTGTGAGAAATCTCTTTTATGATTTGAGGAAATGAGTGAGATTATGATTAATAGACGAACTTCAAAACAAATACAAATAGGCGATGTGAAAATTGGTGGAGATGCCCCTGTTTCTGTTCAGTCAATGTGTAATACAGACACAAGAGATGTAACTTCGACTGTTAATCAAATTAAAGCTCTTGAAGATGCGGGTTGCGAGCTTATTCGCTTGGCTGTATTGAACAAAGATGCTGCTTCTGCAATCAAAGACATAAAAAAACAGGTGAAAATTCCTGTAATTGCTGATATTCATTTTGATTATAGGCTGGCAATTCAGTGTATTGAAAATGGTATAGATGCTTTACGTCTTAACCCAGGAAATATCGGTAAAGATGAGAATGTAAAAAAAGTTGTTTCTTTGGCTAAGATAAATAATATACCAATTAGAATTGGTATAAATGCAGGGTCTCTAGAGAAAAATATTGCGGCATTGGATTTGCCTTTGCATGAAAAAATGGTTATGAGCGCAATGCATCATGTAAGAATATTAGAAGATAATAATTTTGACAAAATAAAATTATCATTGAAGTCTAGTAGTGTCTTAACTACGATTGAGGCTTATAGAACAATTGCCCAAAAAGTCGAGTATCCTTTACATTTGGGAGTTACTGAGGCTGGTACACTCAAGGGTGGTTTGGTTAAATCATCAGTTGGATTAGGAACTTTGTTGGCGGAAGGCATTGGCGATACTATTAGAGTCTCTTTAACAGAAAATCCAGTAGAAGAAGTAGATGCTGGTTTTTCTATTCTCAAATCGCTCGAATTGCGTGAGCGCGGAGTGAATTTTGTTTCTTGCCCAACCTGTGGAAGATGTCAAATTGATTTAATTGGATTGGCAAAAAGGGTAGAAGACGCACTCAGGAATATTGATAAACCTTTGACAATTGCTGTCATGGGGTGTCCAGTGAATGGACCAGGCGAAGCAAAACATGCTGATTATGGTGTTGCTGGTGCAATTAAAGAAGGTTATATATTTAAAAAGGGTGAAATTATCAAACGAGTTCCAGAGAATGATATTCTTGTTGAGCTATTAAATCTAATTGAAAACGATAAATAACTAAAATCAGTATTATAAATGATTTGCCTATTTCTAAAAAATAATATAATATATAAACAAATATAGTAAGCGAGGAAAACTATGAAAAATATTAGAAAATATCTTGTTGCAGCGGCAGTTCTTGTTTTGGTACCAGCATTTGCTAATGCGGAGATTGTTGTTAAAGATACTATTTCACCAGAATTTATTCATAATCAAGGTTATTCTGATGAAGTAAGTAGAATTATCAAGGTAAAAACGGTTGACCCTGCTACACCAATTCCAGCTGAAGAAGCATCTGAAAAAATGAAGAACTTTGGTTGGTATGTTAGAGAAACAATCGACCCTGCTGTTGATAGACCAGGTAATTTTGTTAATCATAGCACTAATTTTGGTAATTCAATTGATGACCTGTAGAAAGAAAACTTATTATACAAAAGACGCACTCAATGAGAGTGCGTTTTTTTGTGTGCCCTGACATGTTAAATATGAAGAAATGTAAAGCAAATTTGGTTAATCAAAATGTCGCTGAAATGCATGGTGTACATGGTATTCCGACACTTTGGAGCTTATTTCTCCTACGTTTGGAGGGTTTAATTTGTCCAATATTGACTAATAATCTATACTATAGAAAGTATTAGTGTATCTAATACGTATTTCTTGGGAAGAGGGTTAAGATTCAAGAATGAATACAGTTGAATATAACTTGTCGGTACTAAGAAAAGAAATTGCACCTTATACACCAACAATAATCGCTGTTACAAAATATTTTGATGAAACAAAACTCATTGAAGCGTATGATGACGGTTTGAGGAATTTTGGCGAAAATAGAGTACAGGACGCTTTGGTAAAAATACAAAAATTGCCGGAGCTTGTTCGAAAAAACTCTAAGTTTCATCTCATTGGACATTTGCAGTCTAATAAAATTAAGAAAGCTGTAGGTGTTTTTGATTTGATTCATTCAATAGATTCTTTGAAACTTGCAAAGCTTGTTTCGGACGAAGCTATAAAACAAGGGATCGTTCAAAAGGTTCTTCTGCAAGTTAACAATGCAAATGAGGAGGCGAAGTCAGGATTTGATGTAACAGAATTAAAAAGCAGTTTTGAAGAAATAATTGCTTTGAAAGGGATTAGAGTTGAAGGGCTTATGAATATTGCACCAATTACATCAGATGAAGAGTTGCATGAGTTGTTTGAAGGCATGCTTCTATTGAAAAAAGAATTGGAGAAAAAATACTCATTTAAGTTAAAAGAATTATCAATGGGTATGAGCAATGATTATAAGATTGCGTTGGCGCATGGGGCGACAATGATTAGAATTGGAAGAAAGTTATTTACATAAAATATACCGGGAGGAGAAAAAATTGGCAGGCGTTTCAGACAAAATCAAATCAATTGTAGGGTTTTTAACATCAGGATTTGAAAACAAAGTCGGATCGTAGCCA
>JAZSES010000292.1:0-6827 GCA_045531805.1 Candidatus Limenecus sp.
TAATAAGATGCTTAGCAAATGTCAATTCAGATTCAACAACAGTATCATTTTTTCGAAGCATCATGACTCTCATAATAACAGCAAAAATAAGAATAAACACTGTTGTTACAATCCACGATAAACCTACTGTTAAAATCATCATAAAACCATTAAAACCCGCAATAAAAAAATTAAACAACGGTGTAAAATCAGAACCATCAACATATATATTAGATGTGTATTCAACAAATAAGTCACCACCTAAACTATTATAAATTTCAAATATATAACCAATAGAAAAATAACAATTAAGTATAGACACTAAAACCAATAAAATTTGACGAAACCTCATTTTTACCATATGTTCAACCACCGCTTATATATATATTAGTTAATAGTCATAATCACCAGATTCAACAATAGATGGAACATCTTCAGATTCCAGGTACTGACCAACAGAACCTTTATACTCACACAAATCATTAGCTTTACTTGCAATATTATAACTTAACTTAACAGCTCTCAAAGCTCGTAACTGACTTGTTGCACCTGCATGAACGAGTGATTCGATAGATTCCTCATCTCCACATCTATCCAAAAATGCTTTTAATGTGCCTTTTTCATCTTTATCTAACATTTCAAGCACTTGTTTCACACCAGCTGCTCTCATATCTTCTTCTGATTCAAAAGACTGGTCAAATTGATTACGATATTCATATGTATCTAAAGTATACATGACATCATCCATCTTATGAGCTAAATCTTCATGCGACAACATTTCATTCTGTTTCACCCGATTAGCTAACATTTCAGCATACTCTTTATAATTCGATGAATTGATTTCAGCAAAATCAGTATCAACATACGGATTATCAGGACGCTGCTCAAAATCATCAAATTTACCGTTAATCCAACCCGCGACTACACCATTTTTTGCAATAACAAAACCAATAGGTTTACCAGGGTCTTCCTTACCATGATAATCCTCAGCATGAGGGTCATAAATAAGACCCTTACCATTACCTGTACGACGCAAAGATAATTCATCATCATAAATGATTTCGGATTTACGCATTACAGCCATAACAACTCTCTGTTGTGCTTCATCCATTGCTTTCTTTTCTGCTACTCCAGTTTCTAAAGCTAACCTTGCTGCAGCTCCAGCTGCCATTGACTTAACACGATGTCTCATAATCATTTTCCTTTCTAAAGAATGTACAAATTAGCCACCTCTGCTCGATTATGTTCAACTTCAATATCATACTTTCGATTTATCATGGCATCATACATCTTCGTCTCCTCAGTTTCACCATTTGATTCTAAAGTCTCAGCTTTATGCAAAACATCAGAAATCAATTTTTTATTGTAAGCAGTTCGAGACTTACTTACCGTATTTTTTACTACACTATTCATGTTTAATGCTCCCAACAATACATTTCTAGTTGGTACACATTTATTTAATACGTCATTACACAATCTGAATTAGATACCTCTTCACCAGACCATTTAGCCATTATAGCTCTCTCTGATTTACTCACATAAGGTTTCGCACTTTCTAACGCATCATGATACATTGTCATCTTAGCCTTTGTATCAGGAATACCAAGAGCAGCTTTTGCTAATGTATCACAAACCTCATTACCATCAACTCCAGTGTGACCTTTTACATGTGTGAAATCAATATTTAAACGCTCTCTTGCGCTCTCACAGAAATCCCTATAAGCCTGCGTGTGAGCATTTTTAGCTTTCCATGAACCTGTAGCCCAAGATTCAATACCCTGATAATCATACAAAATATGTACATTTTTTAAATCATTATCAAGACAATACTGAATAGCAGCCTTTGCTCCAGCTATTTCACCAGCTACATTTCTCATAGAAGAACTATCATCTTTCGGATACGCTTTATTAAAATAATGTGTACCTGATTTATCCGTTATCTTCATACCATAAGCATAACGCTCTGTAGGTGCGTCAAAACTACCGTCAACATAAATAACAGCATCATAATCACTACGTGACGCATCCTGTGCTCGCACTACATCATCCAAAGATAATGATGATTTTCCTTGTGTTGTATCAGCTATAATACCTAAATCAGCCATTGATTTAGAATCAACAACTGACTTAGACATTCTGCTCATTTGCTCCTGTTGTATTGCCTGCTGCAATTCAACCAATTCAGTATCAGTCATACCTTTTAACATTTTTACATCATATGCCATACTAATATCTCCTACGATTCCTATATCAATTAGTCAACAATACTTCTGTCAGAAGATGCATCATGTGATACTAAATTTTCAGGACATGATTCATAAGCTTCATGAATATTACTGGATTTAATCCTACCTGTAAACGGTATACCTTCATTTAACTGATTTACACAATGACCAACATATTTATTATAGTCATCACCTGTAACCGTAGCATCATCTAAAAATCCTCTTCTAACAAGGTCTGGTGTCACCGTCTTTTCTCTTACATCTTTAAACTCATCAAACTCATACACATGAGGAACAAAAGATGCATCAACACCAAATCTTTGCATATCAGCTGAAGCTTTTAATGTTGTAACATTACGACCATAATGGGAAACACTATCTACACCTAAGTCCTCAAGATTTTTACAACCTTCAGGACAATAGTTCTTAATAGTCGGTTTCTCCAATCTCTGAACATCATCTCGCATATCAACATAAAGTTCAACACTTCTCATTTCACCGTGACGCTGTGCTTCATCTAATATCTTCTTATCACGTTGTAATGTTGTTTCAGCATATCCATAAACAGGATATGTTTTACCATCAATTTCAGCTGTAAAAGGAGTAGAAACAATCATAGCCTGATTAACAGAACTACTTATACCTTCAACTTTAGCTGAATCCCTAACGTCTACAATATCGAAACCAGACGCTTTACCGCTTTCATACTTTGAAACATGATTCATTTTTTATTATCTCCTTATAACTAATTTGGAACGTCTTTCGTATCTTCTGCATTCTTTGCAGCTTGACGTTCTTTCTCTGCAACGGCTTCACCATTACTCATAGCTTTTACGATTTCTGGGTTTTTAGCCGCACGAGCTTCCATTTCAGCAAATGCTTTCTCATCAGCTCGGTCTTCTTGTTCTTCCTGATAAGCTAAAGCTGCATCAGACAATTCAGAATCAGACATTCTTTTTCTATCTTCCACTGAAATATCTTCATAAGACTTAGAAGACTTATCAAACGGTGAACGTTCTGTTCTAACAAAACCATTATCAGTCTTACTCTTTTCATCAGTCTCGGTTCCTGCAATCTGCATTTGACCATCTTTACCCTGTACAATTTCAACTTCTTTCGCCTTTTCTGCTTCTTTCTTATCAGCAGGAAGACCGAAATTAAATTGTGGATTTACATCAGATGTACCCTGTGAAAAACTACGAGAACGTGCTTCTCTTTCTCCTCTCTCAGCATCAGACATTCCAGGCTTATAACCATCTTCGATGTCTGCTGGAGAAACAAAACCATCATCACCATCAAAATCTTTGTTTCTTCTCATATCAATAACCTCCTGTTAAAATATTATATCTTTACACAACACATATGTGTAATAGTTTAACAACCAATATCATATACGCAATTTACCCTATAGTATTATACTATATTTAATGACAAAATGTAAACCGTTTTTCATCTGATTTATGAGAGTAAATAACAAATTAACATAGATTGCCCTTATACCACTATAATACTTCCATATATGGAAAATGTCAAGCATAAAATACACCAGAGTCTTTCAACCCTGGTGTATCTTTTAATATCCATTACTCACCTAAATCTTCACGATTTTTCTGAGCTTCTAATTGAGCCTTTGATGGAATTGTCTTATCCTTAGCCATTACAGCGTCAGATTGTGGTCCACCTGGATACTCAGATTTTCTCTGAGTAATAGACTCTGTAACAACTTCAGGCTGTTTAACAGGCTTAGATTCACGAGGTGCTGTACCAGCACTCATTTCAGCCTTCTCCAACTTCATAGATTCAGAACGAACCTGTGTAGCTTGACGTTGAATACGAGCCTTAATCTCTCTAGTCTGAAGTGCTAAAGAACCATCAGGCTGGAATGTCTTAGCCATCGCAGAATCATAAATATTACCGCCATCACGACATGCATCATACATAGTCTTTGCTGTACCACCATAAGCTAACTTATCCAAAGTACAACCTGTATCTTTACTATATACATTAACGGTCATATTACCATCTTTTGAACCCTTATATAAAGCTTCAGCTACATGCTCAAGACGTTCTCTTGTGATATCAAAACCAAGACCGTTACCTGCATTACAGATAGCATGATAAGAATCAACCCATTGTTCCTTACCAATACGCTTAGGTGAACCATCAGGATTAACATCTGGTGCCCAAACAATATTCTTAGAATCAAGAACATCGCTTCTACGAATTTCATTATCACCAAGAGTTGCATCTGCGGCTTTATCAACAACCTTACGACCTGTTGCTGAATCAAACTCAGCTATAGCCTGACCCTTCCACAAAGCAGGTAATGTTTCTTTCAGAATCATATACTTCTGTTCTGCTTCTACAGCGTCATGCTTAGCCTGCAAGATACCCTGAGTAGCACCATAAGTTGTCTCTAATACGTCACGAATACATTCGTCACGACAACCCTTAACACCTCTCTGTGAGAACGCACCTGCTGTACCTGTACCAAATGATTTAATAGCGGTTGCAAGCTCAACCTGTCTATAACGATTCTCCATGTCAGCCTTAATCGCAGCACACTCAGCTAAATGAACTGCATCAGCCTGATGATAAGTACGTTCACCATTGGTTTCAGTATAATAACCTTTCTTACCTGTACAAGTAATACCAGGCTCACCATAATCCTTAAATGTTGCAGATGTATCAACTCTGTCTTTCTTGAGTGTATAAGACAGATTACCATTTTCATCAACGGTCTCCTCTTTCTTAATCACATAAGCAAGACGGTCATTCGCAACCTCATCAGGATGTAATTCTGCATATTCACGATACAATGGATGAGACGCCATATAAGCTTCATCTCTTATTTGTGAAACATTAAGATATACAGCTACATCTTCCATTTTACCAAGCTTACCTTTAGCTTTATGGTCTACAACCAACTGATTCAAAGAATCAAAATAATCCTGGAAGGAACCCATCTTAATCATATCAGAACCACGAGCTCTATCAAAAGTCTCATGAACATAATCATTCATGATATTCAATGCTAACTTATTATCCTTATGGATAATAGCCATCTTAGCTGCAGTTTCCATTTCATCAGCCTTCATACAAGCGACTTCTCTTGTACTACCATTACCATCATCAACATTAACAACAGAATGAGGCTCAACACCAATCTTTCTTAATGCATCAGGTGAAATATTAGTCTGATATACTACAGGCTCACCATTAGCTTGCTCTTTCGCATATGCTGAAGCAGATGAAATATCAAGCTTCAAGTTTAATGCCAACTTGATATCCTCAGGTTTCTTAGGGCTATCAAGAGTACAGCTTGCATCGCATAATGTGTTTTCAACACTAAGCTTATCATGCATCTCAGTTTCGATAACTTTATCCTTCTCATGAAGTTCCATAATCTTATCAACGTCTTTAATCTTAAATTGAGATTGAACGTCCTTACGCTCTTTATCGTTCTGTGCTGCCAAATAAGCATCCACAAAATCACGCTGCTCTAAAGTTAAATGACGTGGATTTACAAGAGCAACTGTATCACCATCGAAGTCACCATCAAAACGGCTATCAATAGCAGGGTTAATAGCAACACCCTCTAATTGTGGACCATCTTCATCACAGAATTTAACACGCATTGTTGCTAAACCTTCTTTACGAAGCTGAGGGTCACGGAATAACACAACATCATCACCCTCACGAAGATTCAACTTCTCAGCAAATTTACGGCTCATAAGAACTTCTTCAAGTCCAATATCAGGATTCTCTGTGATAATTGCAGTAGCTGAATTTGGTAATCTATGGCTCATAACACCATGTTTCCATACGTTATATTTACCTTCAAATGATTGCTCTAAATCAGCCTTCATAGTATTATAACTCTGCTGAGCCATTTCTTTGAATTTTTCAGCTGGCTGGAATGAACCTGTTTCATTATGCTTTCCTGCTGGAGCTTCAGGTAAACCATCCTTCAACTCCTGCTTCAACATTGCAGTTTGATAATCAATGGCATACTTCATAATCATATTATAATGACGAGTATAATTATGAGTCAAAGAAATACCATCATCAAACGTCTGCTCAGTTCTATACTGAACTGGAAGCACAGGTAACTGATACATACCAGTTTCAGGATTCAACGGCGTTTTCTCACCGCTACCAAGTTCTAATTCAAATGGAATTTCCATAAAACCACCTGTAGCAGCAATCTGACGCTCAACTTCAGTTCTTGCATCAGCTATATTACCATCAATCTTTAATGTATATTTAGGATTACCACTCTTATCAACACCAGAACTTTCAGCGTGAGCACTAATGCCTAAATTCTTGATATCTGTACTGATGATAGGTCTCTCCTCACCTTCTCTAGGTGAATAACCCATAGTCATAGTACCATCATCAGTAATATCACAACCAAGAGCTACCATCTTTTCACGAATGCTAATAATATTATTAGCATTATCACCATAAAAACGATGTAACAATTCAGTAGCACCATAAGATTGTAATGACCATGCTAATTGCGAAAACGCCTTACGACCTTTACCTTCAGCATATCCCTCAACACCATAAACATGAGTCTTTTCATCAACTGTTTTATCAGTAATGATAATCGGAATTGTA
>JAZSES010000073.1:0-1710 GCA_045531805.1 Candidatus Limenecus sp.
ATTATGCGTCAATTTATGAGGATTCTACTTTAGACCGAAGTGATAAAGTATTTAGTTCTAAGTATGATTTTCAGATGAAAATTGATGATTTGTTAGTAGAAGGTATTACAGCGTTTGAATTTCGGTTCAATAAATCAGATGGGTCATTACATAGTATCAAGGTTACTACAACATCTGGTGTAGAATCTTTGAGTTTGAGTCCTGATGTTGATATAAGATTATATGTAGCTAAACATGAAGATGAAGCTCTTGTAATAGCACCATTGTCGGGTAGAACCGTAAAACAATAGAATATATAGAAAGGAATCGTGTTGTATGCAGAAATATGAATGTAAAACCTGTGGTGCTGAGTTGAAATGGAATCCAACAGCAGGAGCCTTGGTTTGTGAATATTGTGGTGATTCATTTCAACCAACAGATTTTGAAGATGCAACTACTGATGAGAAAGCAGTAGAAAACACATCACATGTTGTGGACGCAGAGTATGCTAATACACAAGTAAATGATGGTGAAGTCATATACAAATGTGATGAGTGCGGTGCTGAAATTGTAGCTCTTGAAACTACGATGTCAACAGAATGTCCGTATTGTGGACGTCCTATTTCGATAACATCGTCACATAAGGGTAAGTTTAGACCAGAAATGGTGTTACCTTATAGTATTGAGAGAGAAGCAGCAATAGAGTGTTTGAAAAAGTATTTATCAAGTGCAATCTTAGCACCTAGACGTTTTAAATCTGATAATGTGCTTGAGAATGTGAAAGGTTTGTACATACCGTTTTATCTTCATACTTTTCATGATGCAAGTATTGCTGAATATGAGTGTGAGGATATTACAAGTAAACGCCGCGGTGATGATAAGGTTTCTATACATAAGGTTTATTCTGTATCATTAACAGGTGATACTGATTTTAATCGTATACCTGTGGATGGGTCAACTGTTATTGATGATAAAACAATGTATGCGTTAGAACCGTTCGATTTTAGTAATATTAAAGAGTATAATCCTGCTTATATGGCTGGTTATTATGCTGACCAACCTGATGAAACAGTTGAGAGTACAAAGCCGACGGCTATTGAACGAGGAAAATCAGCAATTGGTATGCGTTGCAGAGAGTTACTTTCTAAGTATGAAAAAGTAGTAGAGAAGCGGTCTAATCATCGTATAACAAATCATTCAGCTGAATATGCAATGTTACCTGTGTGGCGTTTGAACATTAAGTTTAAGGATAAGATTTATCAGTATAATGTAAATGGACAAACTGGTGAAGTGTCAGGTAAGATTCCGATGAGTATACCAAAGGTTGCTATATTGAGTGGTTGTTTTAGTATCATAGGATTTTTGATTAAATTCTTTGGTGTAATATAAGGAGGTCATATGAAAATGAGAAAATATTTATTGGCATTTATGATGTGTACGTTCTTATGTGGAGTGGCACCAATTGAAGTTGAAGCTGCTGAAACAACAGGTGTTGTTACTGAGTATAATGATGATTCTGGTGATGTCTTACCGTCTTTAGGAATTGGTGCTATAGCAGGCGCGGGTTCTTGTGGTTTAGCTATATTGTTTCATAAAAGGTATACAAAAAGTCTTATTTTAAAGGGTGAAAATCTTAAATGGGACACGAATAGTGTAAAAATTGTAGATACTGATTATGTTAGAACTTATGAAACAGTTCAGAAGGATTTTTATAAAAAGCAAGAATCTGGA
>JAZSES010000034.1:0-1569 GCA_045531805.1 Candidatus Limenecus sp.
ATATTGCTATTGTATATAAAAAATGTTAAAATAAATATACTTTAAAGTTTGGAGGTGCTAACCAATGAGTAAAATCAATTTCGATAAAGCTAAAATCACGGTTGACGCAAGTGATGCAGCAGCTAAAGAACTTGAACAGAAGATTGCTTACAGCAAACTTACTCCCGAAGAAAAGAAAGCTTTAGCTTATGATGAATGCGAAAAATGGGAAAAAGAAGTAGGTCTGAAAAAGTAAAACGATACCCCGTAGTGTCACACTACGGGGTATTTTTTGTATTTAACCATACGTTATATCAATAGTCTCTACTTTATCATTCGTCATTTCCGAACCAGAACTTAAAGCTTTCATAATTTCTGGATGAATAGAATGTGGTTTATCAGGAACAGTCATGGTCTTATCTGAAACTTGCATTGACGCATGTACTTTCTGTGAACACTCATTTATAACTTCAGCATTACGAGCAAACTGATAATACCCATCTTTTCTAACTTGTCCTAATGCTTCAGACAAATTAGCGCCAACAGGTTCAAAACCATCATTACCTTTTCTGCAAATTTGTGCCGATTCCTTATCAGATGAAGTTTGCAACATATACGCTAACTTGACATCACCATTTGCATCTTTCATGCTTTGAACTAATTTTACACTATCTTCTTTAGGGTCATAACTAACACCTAAAGTAGTACCAAGATTAGTTCTAACTGTCAATAACGTTTTTTCACCAACTTTATCAGTCTGAGAATAAGGACATTTTTCAACAAGACCTGATATATCACGACCTGTCTGTTCAGCTGATGGAACATTAAGATTAGGACCCATTGACATAATATCAAAAGTGCCTTTATCATTACGTTGCAATGTAATTTGCAAAGTATCGGTATCATATTCACGTATAGGTTTTAATGGACCTCCATCGGCATCAATAGTTTTAAAACCTGTACCAACGGTTTCGCCGTAACATTGAACATTGATTTTAGCAACAGAACTCTTATTATCAACCAACCATGTAGCAGCCGATTCTCTAAAACATTCACTGTCCATTAAAGCACTTAAATATTCATACCGATAAAAATCAGACATATAACCTTCAGAACCTTTAGGTTTAATCAACATCTCATTCAAAGAATCAATTTCAGATGTCTTATCAATAGCCACAGCCTTTTGAGAATTCATATAACCATCAATATATGTATCTTTATCGGCTTTCAATTTATACATCGTATCTTCAATTGCTTGAGCTCTTTCTTCTTCACTTAAAGGTTTAGGTTCAGATTTAAACAACTTTTTCAAAAATTTAGCCATATATGTACACCTCTTTCGTTTGAATCTTTTTATATAATAATACATCCATATATGGATTTTGTCAATACTGCACTGAAAGGACACTCTATATGAAACAAAGACTAAATATATTAAGCATTGACTTCGATTTTTTTCAAAATGTTACAAAAGATGTTATGACAAGTTATTATCCTGATGGTCATGACTTATCAACCGAATTATCAATCTTTATATGGTCCAGCCATTATGCCGACAATACTGTAAACGAAATATTAAACGAAATCACC
>JAZSES010000080.1:0-5141 GCA_045531805.1 Candidatus Limenecus sp.
CAAAAATACAAAAAATTAATTACAAACCTTGATGAAAAGAGTGTATTTTGTGTAAATTCAATTCTTGCTAGAATTAACGCTTCTATGAAAAACAATAGTAATACATTCACCAATTATTCTGAAGAAGAAATAAAACAAATAAAAAAACTACGTGAAGAATATTATCCAAATATTATTCAGCTTGCAAAGAATTGCTTTGCTTATAAACAATACTTCTTACCAATAAAACATTTTGAGCCAAGCGTATTTTATTACAAACATAATATTGATGATTTAAAAAACACAGATAAAATAAAGAATAAAGCTATTATTGACGTCGGAGCTTTTATTGGGGACAGTGCAATAGTTTTCGAAACATATACAAATAATAAGATATACTCTTTTGAACCAACAAAAGAAAATTATAATCATATGCTTAAAACAATAGAGCTGAATGAGTCTACTAAGATAGTTCCAATAAACAAAGCCCTTGGCAGTAAAGACGAAACAATTGAAATATACTTGCAAGATTCAGGAAGTAGTATAAATCGTGTTCTAAAAGAAAATCCTGAAAAAGAACTAATTGAAGTGACAACATTAGATAAATTTGTCAAAGAAAACAATATTGAAGTCGGATTAATTAAAGTTGATATAGAAGGTTTTGAACAAGAGTTCTTAAAAGGAGCTATTGAAACAATTAAAACCCAAAAACCAACCTTATTGATTAGTATTTATCACAATGCAAGTGATTTCTTTGACATAAAACCACTGCTTGAGTCTTGGGATTTAGATTACAAATTTAGAATTGTTAAACCAATAGACAGCGGCATTAGAGGAGAAACACTATTAATCGCTGAACAAGAATAATAAAATAGACATAAAAATAAGAATAAAATAATGCAAATAACAGTAATAGGGACAAAATAACTATTTAGAAAAACTTAAACAATTAGAGACAGAACTGAGATGAAATTTGAACACAAAAGACTTTCAAATATCGATGTATTCAAAGCAATAGGTCTTCTATTGGTAATAATAGGGCATATTGGTATAGGTGGAGATGTTGGAACAATATTTCGCGCCTCGTTTCAGATGCCTATGTTTTTCTTTATATCAGGCTATTTATTCAAGGAAGCATACAACGCCTTTGATTTTCTAAAGAGAAAAGCAAAGTCTTTACTAAATCCGTACATAATATATGGGATTATCAACCTTATTTTTTGTGCAATCGTGCTTCCTCATTTTAATTTAAGTAAATATTTATGCAAATTTTTGTGGATAAATAATACTCCACCAATACCAATAACAGGAGCTCTATGGTTCTTAACTTGTTTATTTTTTGTGAATATATTTTATTATTTACTCAATAAATATTTAAAAAAATATACGTTAGAAATTGTTATAATTTTACTTGTCGCACTAGAAGCTATATTCCAACTAAAACTTCCGTATTCTATTGACACTGCGATTTATATGTTACCAATTTTTTATGCAGGAGTAAAATTTAAACAAATAGAACCTATTTTCAACGATAAGATTGGTCTACTTCTATCTTTTATTTTTCTTATCACTACGTTTTTTACAATATTTTATAATGGTCACGTTAATCCAAGGAAAAATATCTATGCGAACATATTTCTATTTTATTTTAATGCCATAGCTATGAGTTATGCGTTTTATTATTTTTCAAAATTTATAGAAAAAATAAAATGGATAAACAAAATTAGCTTTATCGGTAGATATTCATTAGAATTCATGTGTACACACCAAATGCTATTAAAATTTTTAAAAATGAATAATATAACAGACTATTGGGTTTTACTATTTTTAACAATATTTATTATAACAGTAGGTTTAAACACATATAATTATATAAAGCAAAAAATCACAATGACAAAGGAGCAAAAATGCAAATAACAGTAATAGGCACAGGATATGTAGGGTTAGTAGCAGGGGCTTGCTTAGCGGATATGGGCAACAAGGTCATCTGCATAGACAACAATTTGGAAAAACTTAAACAATTAGAAAATGGTATAATCCCAATTTATGAACCAGGATTGGAAGAACTCGTTAAATCCAATGTTGCCGAAAATCGTTTGTCATTTTCTTCTGATATAGATAATGCGGTCAAAGTATCAGATGTGTGCTTTATTGCAGTAGGAACACCTCAAGGTGAAGATGGTTCTTGCGATTTGCAATATGTACTAAAAGTAGCTGAACAAATTGCAAAATCAATGAATGGTTACAAAGTTATTGTAGACAAATCAACAGTTCCCGTTGGTACTGCGGACAAGGTTGCTGATGTAATCAAACAATATACATCTCATCCATTTGATGTCGTTTCCAATCCTGAATTTTTAAAACAGGGCAATGCTGTTGATGATTTTCTTTATCCAGACCGTGTTGTTATCGGCTCAAATTCTGAAAAAGCTACTGCGATTATGCAAGAAATATACTCACCGTTTTTACGTACAGGTAACAGAGTTATCGTCATGGACGTAAAATCTGCAGAAATGACAAAATATGCAGCAAATTCATTTTTAGCTACAAAAATTTCATTTATGAACGAAATTGCCAATCTCTGTGAAAAAGTCGGAGCCGACGCTGAAATGGTTCGCGTCGGAATGTCAACTGATTCTAGAATTGGAAACAAATTCTTATTCCCTGGCCTTGGATATGGTGGTAGCTGTTTTCCAAAAGATGTAAAAGCACTTATTAAAACAGGTATAGAAAACAATTGTGAAATGAATATAATTAAGTCTGCTGATGAAACAAACAAAAAACAAAGAATTCTTTTTGTTGAAAAAATCGTTAATCGATTTGGAAACAATTTATCTGGCTTAACTTTTGCAGTTTGGGGGCTAGCTTTCAAACCCAAAACTGACGATATGAGAGAAGCACCAGCAATTACTATTATTAATGCACTCTTAGAAAAAGGAGCAAAAATCCAAGCTTTTGACCCAAAAGCAATCGAATCTGCAAAATTCCATTTTGCTAATAAAATTACATATGCAAAAAATGCATATGATGCCATTGACAATGCCGATGCAATGCTATTGCTAACTGAATGGAATGAATTTAGACGTCCAGATTTCGACAGAATGAAAACCCTAATGAAAAAAAATATCATTTTTGATGGTAGAAACCAATATGATGGACACAGACTAAAAGAAAAAGGATTTGAATATCATCAAATCGGTAAAATATAAAAAAATGAGCCAGTAAGTTATAAAAAAATTACTGGCTCATTTAATTGCTGATATTCTGTGAATTCAAAAATTAGTAAACACGAGTAAAAATTGTATGTTTGAAATTCTTATCTCTAATTTTTCTAAGAGAATGAATTTACAACACTATTTATCAGTGCTAATATACAAGTATTGTGTAAATAATATTTTAACGAAGCTGTAGGGAACATATAGTATATTAATGGCTAAACCAAGCCATGCTGTGCAAAACGAACAGAATGAACAAAATCTGTTCAATGATTTACAGTTGACAACAAAATATAACAAGCATATATAAGACGAAAAAAGAGAGAAAAAATGATTGAAAATTTGATTGTTGGCGCTGGTTTTTCAGGTGCAGTCATCGCAAATTTAATTGCAACAGAGTTGAATGAAAAAGTTTTAGTAATTGACAAAAAAAACCATATTGCAGGTAATTCTTATGATTACAGAGACAAAAATGGTATAATGATTCACAAATATGGTTCACATATTTTTCACACATCAAACGAAAAAGTTTGGCATTTTATCCAAAAATTCACGGATTTCAACCAATATATGCACAAAGTTATTGCATTAATTGATGGTATCGAAACAACAATACCTTTCAATTTCAATACGTTGTACGACGTTTTTCCACAAACTATGGCTAAACGCTTAGAAGAAAAATTACTAAATAAATTTGAATACAATAAAAAAGTTCCAATTTTAGAATTCCAAAACCAAGATGATGAAGACCTAAAATATTTGGCAAACTACGTTTATGAAAAAGTTTTTTTACACTACACAACAAAACAATGGGGTGTATCTCCAGAAAATGTTGATGGTGCAGTAACGGCAAGAGTGCCAGTATATTTGAGCAAAGATAACAGATATTTCCAAGACAAATATCAAGGTATTCCTCTAAATGGATATACAAAAGTTGTTGAAAAAATGTTAGACCACAAAAATATTACGGTTAAACTAAACACTGATTACAAAAAAATTGACTCAAGTAAATATAAACGTATATTCTACACTGGCCCGATTGATGAGTTTTTTGAATATGAATTTGGCCAATTACCATATCGTAGCGTGAATTTCAAATTAGAAGAATACGACAGAGAATTTTATCAAGCAAATTCTTGTGTAAATTACCCTTGTAACTACGATTTTACAAGAATTCATGAATATAAACATTATTTAAAAGACAAATCAAATAAAACTGTCATAGCAAAAGAATACTCTGAATTCTTTGAACTAGGCAAAAATGAAAGATATTACCCAATACCAAACGATGAAAGTGCAAAGCTTTATCAAAAGTATTTAGAAAAAGCAAAAAAACTTCACAATGTATACTTTTTGGGTCGTTTAGGTGATTACAAATATTATGATATGGATAAAGCTATCTTAAGAGCAATTGAATTGTTCGAGGAGATTTGTAAATGATTTTAATCACAGGTGGTGCTGGATACATAGGCAGTCATTGTGCATTAGCTCTGTTAGAAAAAGGGGTTGAAGTAATAATTTTTGACAACCTTTCAACAGGACACATTGAAACTGTCCAAAATTTGTCGAAATACGGAAAATTGAAATTTATTCAGGGGGATTTACTGAATAAAAATGATTTAAAATCAATGTTTGAAAATAACAAAATCGACGCTGTAATTCATTTTGCTGCTTATTCACAAGTCGGGGAATCTGTAAAAAATCCTGAAAAATACTACCTAAACAATGTTTGTGGCACACTAAATCTTCTATCTGTTATGTTAGAACAAAATGTCAAAAAAATAGTCTTTTCCTCAACAGCAGCAACATATGGTGAACCAGAATATACACCAATCGACGAAAAACATCCCCAAGTACCAATCAATCCTTACGGACAAACCAAATTAATGATAGAAAAAATAATGGATGATTACGACAAAGCTTACAATTTAAAATAAGTCGGAGGCC
>JAZSES010000353.1:0-2037 GCA_045531805.1 Candidatus Limenecus sp.
GATGAGCATCTATCCACATATTCAGTAGGAACAAAACTATCAATATTTCCTGGTTTTGTTTTTTCTGAAAATACTAAACCACTATATTCTGATAAACGTTTCACACGGTCATCAGAACCATATCGAACCTGAATATCACCACTTGAATTATAACGTGATAACATATCATACATTGTATTCTTAGATTCAGTATCCGTACAATAAGCATCCAACTGTTCACCCTTAATGATATACTTATCCCATACAGGATTACCCTTATCAGTTTTCACATATTCACCATTGTGAACATTACGTTGCTGCTCTAAAACTTCAAGCTGTACACCAAATTGACCAGTTTCTTCATTTTTCGTCATAACAAGTGAGCTAACACAACGAATCTTATCTAAATCAGATTCCTCTGCCAAAATACTACCTTTGGCAGAGGATTTCTTGATTTCTCGTTCAATCATAAAATTAGCTTGCTTGTCAGAAGGATATCTTATATTCTGAATAACCATCTGTCAAACTCCTTTCATTACACTTCAGGACCTAAAGCTTGTGCTGATAATGGAATTTCAAATTCATCAACATTCATAAGCTTCTCTCCTGCTCTACGGGCTTCTGCTATTGCACGTTGCTGAGCTTCTCTCTTTTCAGTTGCACGTTGTTCAGCTGCAGTTTTAACAGTTTCAAAGGTCTCCTTAGTCTTACCTGCTACTGCTACAGCCGCTTCTTTAGTCTTATCTGCAACCGTAGACGCTGCATCTTTCATCTTACCTGCAACAGGATGAGCTTCTCTAAACTCAGCCTCTTTACGCTCTTTCATTTCTGCATCTGACGCAATTCTAGCACCTGCAATTTCAGTCAAAAATGTTTCATTTGGATTTCTACCAGCTTGTCTCAAAAATAAAACTTCATTAGACGCTTTTGCATGAACATTAGCATAAACAGATGTTTCATAAACAAATGATGATGTTTCAGATTTATTCATACCTGGCACAAAAGTATCCACATCATAATCAGACATAGCAACTAACTTATCAACAACTTCTGAATCCATTGCAGCTTGTTTCTCAGCAAATTTAGATGATTTTTTCTGCATTTCATCAAAATGCTTACTATAATAATCATTTTTTATTGATGGAATTTCACCAGGATTAAACTCTTCACCATTTGGTAATATACATTTAATCTGACCCTTATCAAAACCATAAATTAAAGCTTCTTTAGCTACTAAATGTCTACCTACATCAGCATACAAATTCTCATCAACCTGTTCCTTATCAAAACTTCCAAACACATCAAGTCTTTTACCATCAATATCATAAAAACAACAATCTTCCATTGAATAACCTTTTTCGGCAAAGGCATTATGATATCTGGCTCTATGCAAAGCTTCTTCTGATTGAAACTTATCATAGTCTCTTTGGTCTTTCTTTGACATTGACTGATAAGCTTCTGTACTTGAGTATGGAAATTTTTCTGCAAGATTTTGAAGAACATCATTTACACGATAAGAATCTGAATACATACCATTTGGATTCTTAATCTTATCGACCAATGCTAAATGCTCATTTTCTTGAAGTTGAAGTTCCTCTCTAAGTGCATTACGTTCTTCAATTTTATCCTTAGCATAATCAATGCCTTTTCCTACTAATTCTTTCGTCTTATCCGCTACATTACCAAAAAATTCTTTACGTTTTACATGACCCTGATACATTTTATAAACGATAAAAGCTGTTGCTGCCAGTTTCATCATATCTTTATAATTCATACCTGAATTCAACATAGCGCCTGCAGCACCGCCTGCTAAGACACCTGCATTATCATGTAACTTATCTCTTACTTTCTCTCCAAACGTTTTAATCTCATTACCAGCTGCATCAAAATGTGGTTCTTCTGGTATATCCTTTTTCCTCTTTTTTTGATTCTTATTAGTTTGTAACAAAGATTTTGCCATAACTATAATCTCCTTTCAATAATCATCCTACCTGACAAAAAATGCCAGGTAGGAATTTATGCATTTAATCTACAGTAGGACCATCATTAGTCTTTGAT
>JAZSES010000070.1:0-12061 GCA_045531805.1 Candidatus Limenecus sp.
GAACGAAGTGACGTGAACGAATTTTTGGAGTGGCGTCTTGAAAAGGTGAGTAATTGCTGGCTACGTTCAGTCGGCAGCAATTACGACACTAGATTAGATTAACAGTTACTAGGCTAATACATAATACAATTAATTTTATGAGCGAAGTAAATCTCGGACAATTTATAAAGAATGTGTTTGATTATAGCACTGGAAGACAACCTGCTCAACAGTCAGGTAAAGTTGCTAATGAGAATTTTCAAAATGCTCAGAATGAATTGATGCGACAGGTAAATCAAACTGTTCAAAATATTGCGCAGAATTTTGTTCGTCAGCAAGATATTATGATGACTCAAATGCAGTTGAAAGAACTTACTCAGATGGAAAAAGCTATGCTTTTGAAAAATCTTTTTGATTTTCCAACTAATATAAAAGATATTGCACAGTTTCTTGCTACTGAAAATAAAGCTCTTAGTGCAAAAGAATTGCAATTGTTGATGTCGCAACCTTTGGATGTTTCAAAATTAATTGTTTTACTGCAAACAAATGGAAAAATGGCTTCTGATAAAATTTCGAAAATGATTGCAACAATGCATCAGTCTGGAATTTATGATACAAAACAACTTAAAGAGATGGCGACACTCATTAATGCCTGTATTCCTGCAGCTGATGCTTCAACTGCTCAGGTTTTAAAAAGTTTTATGATAATGTATTTGCCATGGTTGCCAATTAGCTCCGCTACGGAGTTTAATTTTGTGGCTGAAGGTGAAGATGAGAAAAAATCTTCTGAAGGAGAAGACTCTATTTCTATACTTATTACGACGAAAAATTATGGGTTAGTTAAGGTCTTTTTATTTAAAGATGAGGGTAAGTACAATATTGATATAAACTGTAATGAGGAGTTTCCAAAAGACAAGTTTAATAACGCAATAAAGCTTTCTTCAGAAGATGCATCGGTAAATGTAAATGAAAAAGTTTTATATACGACTAGAAAAGTCTCTGATGAAGACAAGAAAGATGAGGCTAAAGTTGATTTCTCAAAATCAGCCAAAGTATCACCGCAATTGTTGATAATTTTACACGCTATAATAAAAATAGTTATGGAAATAGATGCACAGGGTGTTGTTGATGATGCAAGAAAATTTGAATGAGTTAAGCGAAAAAAAACTAGATTTAGATATTTCTAGACATTTTTATCCAGCTGCTGGTATATCTTTGATTATTGTATTTTTGATATTTGGTTGTTTAGATTTGTATTTCTATTTTCAAGGTGAAAAACTTGGTTTTAGTCTTTCTTTGTTAACTATATGTATTATATTTGTTTTTATTCCAATTCTGTATTTATCAAAGATGGTAGAACCTAAAAATCCTTTGAGCTGGTTGATATTGAATGATAATTATTTTGTCCTTGAGTATAAAAATGGTTATCAAAAACAAATTAATGTTTCTGATATAGAAAAAGTCTCTGTTGATATTATTTATGGGAAACCAGGTGTTTGTTATGTAAGTATATTTACACCTAAGGAAAGAACTTTGTTGGAAACAAGTATGTTTAGAAATGTTTATAGTTTTTTAGCGTATTTGAATGATAGAAATATAGATATTGAATATAGCAACAAAATTGTAGAAGTAGATGTTAAGGCTGCAATAAAAAATCCTAAAAAACATCAGTTGTTAGGAATGTTATTAGGAATTTTTATTGCGGTATTATTTATAATCTTATTGTTTTGGTTGTTTTAAGAATTAATAACTTTTTCTTTTAATGCTTTTTCATAAATCAAAGATTTGTCCAACGCAAACTTCAAAACGTCGTTCAATGTTTTGTGTTTTGGATATGGTAAGTTTGCTTTTCTATCTGCGTATTTTTTCATTATTTTGCACCAGCCAATTCGGCTTTCAACTCTTTGTTATCATAGTCGATACGGCCAATAACTTTGTTTATACGGTGTTGAGCTTCTCTAAATTGTGTTAGGTTCAAGCTTTGTGCGCCGTCAGATGAAGCGTTTTCTGGGTCATTGTGTATTTCTATCATAATTCCGTTTGCTCCAGCAACAAGAGCCGCTTTTGTCATTGGCTCAACAAGATAACGACGTCCTGTACCGTGACTTGGGTCTGCAATTATTGGCAAGTGAGAGTATTTTCTTATTATAGGAATTGCGGCAACATCAAGAGTATTTCTTGTGTATGTTGAATCAAAGCCTTTAACCCCTCGTTCGCAGAGGATAACTTTTTCGTTATCGTTTGCCATAATGTGCTCAGCAGCAAGCAAAAATTCTCTAATTGTCGCCGCTGGACCTCTTTTAAGTAGTACTGGCTTACCAGCTTTCCCAACTGCTTTTAATAGTTTGAAGTTCTGCATATTTCTTGCACCAATTTGGATAAGGTCAACATAGTCACAGAACATATCAACATCTGCAGTGTCCATTACTTCTGAAACAACTAGCAATCCTGTTTTTTCAGCAGCTTCTTTAAGATATTGAAGACCTTTTTCTCCTAATCCTTGGAAGTCGTAAGGTGACGTTCTAGGTTTGAAAGCACCACCTCTGAGGAATTCACATCCCATTTCTTTCGCAGCAGTAGCAATTTCCATTAATCCATCAAAATCTTTTTCAACAGAACACGGACCCACCATCATTACAGGCTTTTCAAGCCCTCCAATTTTTACGCCATTTTTAAATTCGATAACAGAATCTTCTTCTTTGTATTCTCTAGAGGCTAGTTTATATGGCTCTTGAATGAGTTTGACTTCTCTTACGCCGTCAAAAGATGCTATTGCTTGTGGCTCAACTAGCCTTTTGTCACCAATTGCGGCCAATACTGTCATTACATCCCCATTGTTCAACACAATGTTGAAGCCCTTGTTTTCCATACATTTTTTTACAGCACTAATCTGTGCATCAGTAGCTTTTGGTTCCATTATTATTATCATGTTCGGCTTCCTCTATTATCCCTGTTATAATAAATTTGTGGCATAAATAAATCTTGCTACTTGGCGTTTTGTTTTAAACACCTGCAAAATCTACAGTTTTTCCTGGTGCTACAACCTCACACTCGTCTGTACTTTTGCCTTTCAATGATGATTTTATTATAGAATTGCTAGCACAGATTGTATTTCTTATTTCTGTATTGTCAGAAACTGTTACATTGTCCCATAGAATTGCATTATCAAGAGTTACATTTTTTCCTATTTTACAATTGTTTCCTATGACAACATTGTTTTTAAATTTTACAGAATTGTCTATAGTACAGTTTTTTCCAATTGTGTAAACGGAATTGATACTTCTTGTAATATTTGAATTTGGTGTAACGACTTTTTTTGCAAGTGCATCTTGGTTAGAACGGATATATTGATCTATTGAACCAATATCTGACCAGTATGCATAAATTCTGTATACATTGATTTTTTCGCCAGCTGCAAGCAATGTAGGGAAAACATCTTTTGCAAAGTCGTATTTTTGTCCTGCAGGGATGTAGTCAAAAATTCTTTTGTTAAAAACATAAATACCTGTATTTATGTAGTTGCTTTTTGCTTTTTCTATTGGTGGTTTTTCTTGAAATTCTGATACTTGGTATATTTCAGAAGGAACTACTACGCCGTATTTTGGTACCTCTTCTGGGTCTACAGCAACAATTGCCATCGTTGCTATGCAACCACTATCATAGTGCGATTTTACAATTCTGTTTAAATCTGCATCGTGCAAGCCATCAGCACTTACAACAATAAAATCATCAACATCTTTGAAAAAATATTCGCATTTTTTTACACCACCAGCGGTTCCTGATAATGTTTCTTCGTGTAGGTAGTGAAAATTAATGTTTACAGGTGAATTGTGTGTATATCTGTGTTGGATTTGTTCAGCAAGATAATGAGTGTTTGCAATTACACTTTCAATACCAAAGTCTTTGAGTTTTTCCAAAAGAATATCCATTACAGGCTTGTTAAGTACTGGTACTAGTGGTTTTGGTACATCTTTTGTTAGTGGGTCTAGTCTAGAGCCTACTCCAGCAGCCATTATCATTGCTTTTTTTATCAAAATATTTCCCTTTTATTTTGTGACTGTCCTTAGATGAATTGTAGTATAAATTTCCTCTTTTGTACATTTCAGGCCTTGTTTACTTAACAATTTATTCACAATTTTTCCATAATGATGTTAGAATGTTTTTGTTAAACAATCAGAAAGGGAAACAATGTTAGATTTGGAACAAACGTATGAAGTTGTTGTTTTTGCAGTTGGAGATACAAAAGCTGGTACAAAAATGGGCAAGTTGCAGTTGAAAAATTTGTCTAATAATACTGTCTTGAACTGTATTTTGTGGGAAGAAGCTCTAAATCGTTTGGATTCCAAAATTTTTAGAACTGGTAATCATGTAAAAGTTTTGGGTGGTTCTTACAATGAAAAATATAACAATTGTTTGATTTCTAGTTTAGAGTTAGTTAAAGAAGCAAAACTTGGTCTGGACGAAGAGCAACGAGATAAGCTTTTTGGTTCAATTGTTGAATATGCAAATGAAATTGAAGATGAAGATTTGAAAAAATATGTAACAGAATTATTGTTTGAACACGAAGAAAAATTCAAAATTACTCCTGCCGCAAAATTGATGCATCATAATTATTTGGGTGGTTTGGTTGAGCATACGTTTGAATGTTTGGAAATTGCAAAATGTTTGGTTAATAGTCTTTATAAAAATATTGATAAATCAACTCTATATGCAGCTTGTATCTTGCACGATTTTGGCAAAATTTTTGAGTACAAAATCAATCCTGATTCAGGATTGATAGAGTATGATGAACAGTTCCCAAAAGAATGGATTACTCACTCTCAATGGGGCTTTTCAAATTGCATGACAAATGGTTTTAAAACAGTTGCAAAAATGATTGCGGCGCACCACGGTCGTAGTGAATGGGGTGCCATTGTTGATTTGAATGAAAAAGACTTAGATCCTATGTTGTATATTCTTCATCACATAGATGACTTGAGTGCAAAATTTGGTAGAACCGCTATTGCTGATTTGGTGTAAATAAAGCCTTAGTTTTTACTTTACAACGATTTTGTTTATCTAAATTTAAAAGCCAGAATAGATTTTATTTTGGCTTTTATTGTGGCAAATTGTTGAAAAAATAAGATTTTTCGAGAATTTGTCCTAACATATAAAAAGAACCGCAGATGATTATTAGTGCGTTTTTATTTTCGTGTAGCAAGTAATCCAAATCTTTTATTCCCACAGGGGCTGAGTTTGGTACGAATTGGTATAATTCTTCAAATGGTACTGCGTTTGGATATTCAAAATTATAGAAGTATACTTCATCATCTTTTTTAAACAAGGTTTTTGTGACTTTTTTATAGTCTTTTGTTATCAATGAACCGTATATCCAAACTATTTTTTGTGTTGGAAAGTATGCATCAATACTTTCTCTAAGCACCCTCGCTCCATCTGGGTTATGCGTTCCATCAAGTAGAATATTATATTTTTTTAAATATTCCATTCTGCAAGGCCAAGATACTTTTGCCAATGCCTTTCTTATTGATTTTTCATCTATGTCATAACCAATTGAATTTAGGTAATCAATAGCACCTAGTGCCAATTCTAGATTATCTTTTTGCCATAAACCTAGTAGATTAAATTCAAATTTGCTTTCATTATAATATGCTATGTTGAACCCGTTCTCAATAGTAAGTGCAATTTCTTGTTTAGGAAATACAACTTGGCTATTTTTCTCTATTGCTACTTGTTGTATTGTTTGCAAGCCAGCATTTGATTTTGCCGTTAAAACTGGACAATTTTGTTTTATTATTCCTGCTTTTTCGTAAGCGATTTTTTCTATTGTGTCACCTAATCTATCGGTGTGGTCTAGGCTTATTGATGTAATGATAGACAAAATGTTTTTTGATATGGCAGAAGTTGCATCTAGTCGTCCTCCCAAGCCTGTTTCTATTATGCAAATATCAGTCTCTTTGTCAGAAAAATATTTGTAGGCACAAACTGTAAGAAGTTCAAATTCTGTCAAATAAATATTGTGTTTTTGAGATAATTTATTTATTTCAAAGATTATGTCTGAAAATTCTCTATCTGAAATATCAGATTGATTGATTTTTATTCGTTCGGTATATTTTAAAATATGTGGACTTGTATAAAGACCTGTTTTGTATCCTGCTGTTGTGAATATTTGTGATAGAATTGCACAAGTTGAGCCTTTGCCATTTGTTCCTGCTACATGGATTATGTTGAGGTTTTCTTGAGGATTGCCCAAAATTGCCAAAATGTTTTTTACTCTATCTAGTCCCAAACATATATGAAATTTTTCCCTTGATGTTATGAGATTTACTGCTTTTTCGTACAAATTTTCCATAATTTTGATTATACCTCAGGAATTTTTAAAGTTTTCAGCCATATTATTTATTTTACTGTATAATTTTTTTAAACGAACTTCGTTTGTAGAGGTTTGTCTAAAGCGAAGGACGTGAGTGTTATCAAGTAGATGGACGTTATTCTGAACTTGTTCAGGAAGCCAACCGTTTGGAAGTTTGAATTATGAATAAGATGGACGAAGTTAGTTTTTATACAGCATTACTGGGGGCAAAACTTGTTAACCAAGGGCTTCATGTGTTTAAAAGTGCAGGTACATCTTTACCTGGACTTGTTGCAATGAATATATCAAAGAATTTTTTGTCATTTCTTTCTAATTATTGTGAGAAAGATATTGTGACTATTACTGGTACAAATGGAAAAACAACCACTGCTGGGCTTTTTGCAAATATCTTAAAATCTGCAAAAAATCGTGTTTTGCATAATGAAAAAGGTGCAAATATGCTCTCAGGTATTGCTAGTTCTTTAGCTATTTCATATAAGCCGAATTCAAAGTTTGATTATGCAGTTTTGGAGTCTGATGAAGCTTATTTAACAAGACTTTACGATTATATAAATGCAGATTATTTGCTTGTAACAAATCTTTTCCGTGACCAGCTAGATAGATATGGTGAAATTGATATTACTGCAAAAAAAATACAGAATGCGATTGATAAAAATCCTAACTTGAAAATGTTTGTCAATGCAGATGACCCAATGTTAATGGAGTTGGGCAAAAACAACAAAAAGATTTTCTATGGGTTTGAAGACGTAAAATATGAAACAAGTGTTCAAGCATCCCAGTCTCCGGCTGAAGCTGTTTCTTGTGCTTGTAAATCTGATTTGTCATATGGTGAAAGATATTATGCACACATCGGGAAATATCGTTGTGAAGCCTGTGGGCGAAAAAGACCAGAGCCTAATTATAAAGGCTATGTTGTAATTCACGATGATTATAGCGAAATATTTGTCAAATTTTGTTCTGAAGGTGAAGAAAAAGAATTGAATTTTAGAACAAATTTAGTTGGCTTGTACAATGCCTATAATGCGCTTGCCGCGATTAGTGTATCACTTGAAGTTGGTGTCAATCCTGATGCAATACAAAGTGGTTTAGATACTTACAAATCAGCATTCGGTCGTGCAGAAAAATTTGTGATGAATGGAAAAAATGTCCTTGTTCAGTTGATAAAAAATCCGACAGGTGCATCAGAAGTATTGAGAACCGTGAATAAAAATACGTCACAAAGTCTTATGATAGCTATAAATGATAATTATGCAGATGGGCGAGATATTTCTTGGTTGTGGGACACGGATTTTGAGCTATTGGCTGATTATTCAAATAATATAATTGTAAGTGGAACAAGGGCTAATGATATGGCTGTACGGCTGAAATATGCAGGTTTTCCTACTGAAAAAATTGAAGTAAAAAAAGATGTGAAATCAGCTTTTAATTATGCTTTTTCTAAAGTACAAGACGGAGAACAGTTGCTTGTAATGCCTACTTATACTGCATTATTGGAAATGCAAAAGTTTTTACCTAAGAAAAGATAGTTAGAAAAAATTGAGCTAAGATTTTTGGATAAAAGAAAAGAGCATTATCTCAAAGATTTGAAACAATGCTCTTTTTGCCTAATTAAGACAAGGTGTAGATACGACCTTTGCTCAGAATGTTAGAGCTTCGGGTTATTTGCATCCGCAATCATTGTCACAGTCGCAAGGTGCAGGTTTTGTACAAGGGTCACAAGGTTCTGGAGCTACTGGAGCAGCACATCCTGTGCAAGAATTACAACCAAATGCTACTGTCACATTTTCTCTAGGATTTACAGAGGTAATTCTGTCACCTTTAGGGTCTACAAGGTAAGCAACTTCGTCACCAGTAGTTTGAAGTAATCCAATTGTTCCTGATAGAGCAGTTCTTGTTAAGTCGATAGGTGCTTTAACCAATGCTTTTGATGCATCCATCAAGCTTCTACCAGCTGCTGGCAATTGACCTTGTAATGTTTCACCGAATGTGAGACCAACACCGTCTGTTACATGCTCAACTGCGTTACCAGCTGCGATGACCGCACCACCTACAGTTCTACCTACAGTACCTACGATGCTACCAGCCCAAGAGAATGGAGCTTCGATTAGTCTAGCCAAGAAGTTAGGTTTTTTGTCGTTTTTAACTTGTGCAGTCAAAACTTGTTGTGGCAAATCAGCTTTGCAGTTTTGGCATTGGATTCTTTCAAATGAAAGTTTTAAGCCACCTTTACAGTTGCCTGTAGGTCTTTCAACTTCAGTAACTTTACCATAAACTTTTGAACCTGCAGGGAATGTTTGACCGTTGATAGTTACAGATTCAGTAGTTTTTGCAGCAAATCTGTCACCGATGTTTGAATGTTTTGCACTAATTTCATCTTCAAATTTCAAGCAAAGTGTAGGGATTGTAACTACTTCGTCTTGAGCAACAAAAGCTGCTCCACCTGTACAACCACAATCTGGAGTTGTTGTGTAAGCTACATCTTTTTTAGAGTAGCCCATTGCAACTCTTACGCTTTCTAGCATTGAAGCTACATCTGCACGGCTTGCATCTTTACAAGCTTGGATTTCATTACCGTTTGGAACATCTTGTAATGCACCTGATTCAATAGCTTTGGCTACAGGAATTTTTGCCCAAGATGGAACTTTGTTGCCATCACAATATTTGCTGAGGATTTGTTCTGCTTTGCAGTCATCCATGTCGCAAGGTATACCTTTTGCCAATGTAACCATAGCTTCAGCTCTTGTTACAGGTTTGTTTGGTTTAAACAAATCTCCTGGGTAACCATCCATTAAGCCGTTTGAAACTGCAGTATTAATAGCATTGTTTGCCCAGTGGTCTGCAGGAACATCTTTGAATGTTTTGTGTGGGCAACCGCAACCTCTTAGGTTGAAGCCGTTTACCGCCATTGATGCAATTTCTGCACGGGTTACTGGTAAGTTTGGTTTGAATGTTCTGTCTGGGTAACCTGCGATTACTTTATTTTCTGCAAGCAAGTTGATGTCACATCCTGCCCAAAAACCAGCTGGTACATCTTCAAAAGATGATGCACTCGTGATTGGTGAAGCACCGCCTGTGATTGGTGGGTTGTAAGGTACAATTGTGCGTTTGATTACATCCATACCTGATGATGTTTGCATTTCTATTGGGCAACTTGCACTTCCTATAGGAGCAGCGCCACCGGTCATAATTTGATTGAGGTCAATATTTGTTTGTCCTAGTACAGGCATGTCTGCAGCTGCACCTGTTGTAATGCCTTCTCCACAACCACATCCACAAGTTGGTAAGTCAGAAACCATTACACCTTTAGATGGTGCGATAGGACAACCACAAGTTGAGCTTTCACCAATGATTACATTGTTTGCATTTGAACCAACCATTTGGCTATCTGAGTAGATGTTTGCTGGATATGCATAGTGTTGTTGCATTTGTGTTTTTCCGTTGAATTGTGAATTACAAACAGATTGAACAACAGGTTCGCATCCGCAAGATGGTGCAATAGTTTCGCAAGGGTCACAAGGTGCTGCTGCACCAGTGTTGCAACCACAATCAGCCTTTGGTGCTGGCGCACAAGGACATAATGCTGTGTCAGGTGTTACATCTGCCTGGCAACCGTTTACAGGGCAAGCAGCAAGTTTTGACATATCTAAACTTGAAATATCTACGTTGCTAGCAATCCCCGAGTTCATCGTACCTGCCATCAAACCAATTGTTAGGGCTGCGGCAAGTGTAAGTTTGTTAATTGTCATCTTTCCCTCCTTAATTAAACAAACTGAAATCGGATTAAATTGAGTTGGTGTTGTACATATACACATTTCATAGCCTTATAATCCAATTTTCGATAATTAACTTTGTATGTTGCATTATTACGTTGAAATGTCTTAAAAAACATTACCAATGCTAATTACCTTTGCCGGCTATTAAAATTTTTATTTGTAATAAAATTTTCTTTTTAAAAAGCTCTCGAATAAATCTTTCGAGAGCTTTTATTATTTTGATTTTTTGCTATTTAATTAGTGACAATGACCGCAAGAATGACCTTCTCCGTGATTATGTTCTCCGTGGTGGTGTCCACAATTCGGTGAGGTTGTTTGTTCAAGTGTTCCGTTTAATAAAGCAATGACAGATTCATCGGCATCACCTGAGATACCTGCGAAAATTTCGATACCGTATTCATTTAGAGCTTTAACTGCACAACCTCCAATACCACCACAGATTATTTTGTCAGTGTTTTCAGTTTCTAAAAGTTGTGCAAGTGCGCTATGTCCACTTCCATTTGCAGATAGTATTCTTGTATCAACTATTTTGTTGTCTTCAATTTCGTATATTTTAAACTCTTCAGTATGTCCAAAATGTTGAAAAACTTTGCCTTTTTCGTATGCTACTGCTATTTTCATATTATAGTCTCCTATATATTTGTGGTTCTCTCTATATAATACATTAAAATTTGTAAAAATTTCTTCTTTTTTTTATAAGATTTGGCAAATAAGATATTTCACTATTTTTGTAAAATTAACAAAAAGGAATAAGTATGCAAATTCGTTCTCTATTTTTTACAAATCAATCAAAAATACAGAATACAAAACAAAATAATTCTATAAAAATTTCCGCTTATCCAAATCTTGCACCATTAACAAAGGATACGGTTTCATTTGGTATGTCAGATCCATATCGTGGCATTGATTTGCTTGCTTTGCCACCTGATGTTATTAAACAAATTTGTAAAAAAGCATTAGATGAAAATAAAGTTATTGGTAGAGGACAAGAAGCTTATGTTGTAAAGGTTCCAAATTATCCTTATTGCATTCGTGTTGAAAAAGATAAGGGTGTAAAAGCAAATTTGGGCTATGATATGAATCTTGATAAGTACGATAGAATGAACCACGTTGTCGCAAATCTTGCTGACGGTACAAAGTTGTTGAGATATATTCCAGGAATACCGTTGAAAATCATGAAACATAGTGATACGCCAGCAGGTATTGAAGTAAAAGAATCTTTGCAAAAACTTGTTGCGGAAAATTTTACTGAATCTTCATTTAAAAGAGCAATTGAACAGGTCGAAGACGCAAAATCTATGGGAATAGATTTTGATAGAAATGGTGAAAATTTACTTGTTGATGCAATTGCACAAGATTTAACTTGTATAGATTTTAGTCCCAAGTTTCATATGGAGGAGTACAACCCCATTGCATTTTTGTATCACGCTCTTGATGTTGATAACACAAAACATGCCCCGAAAGTATTAGGCAAATTATGTAACGCTTATGCGACTCGTCTTACCGAGGTTCCTGTAGAAGAGCTTAATTTGGAACATCTTGACATGCATTTTTACACAAGAGGTTTCATAAATGACATTTTTAACTATTTTCCTGATAGAAAATTATTGAAAGAAACAGAAGAAAAATTACAAGAACTCATCAAGAAAAAACAGGACAAGTCTATTTCTGAAAAAGAATTTCAAGGTTATATAGACGAGTTCAAATGGTTTGTTGAAGACAAGTTGATTGATTATACACCCAAAAGAGATTATGAAGTTTGGTAGATTATAGTCCTATATTTCTATCGATTTTTAGTGTATCAACCATTTCAATAATAGAAGCAAATTCTTCTACCATTGTTTTGTATTGATTAAAGCTATATACAGGTTTGTAGATGTTTGATAATTTAAAGATGTCACGATAAGAATGAGCAGCAATAAGCATTTTGTTGCCAATA